>NZ_CP036265.1:1422500-1666312 GCF_007743815.1 Alienimonas californiensis | reverse complement strand
GCATGATGGCGCTCCGCACGGCAGGGTCGACGGAATCGGCCACGGGCGGCGACGTGGAAGGGGACAGGTTGAAGGCGGAAAGGGACGACGCCCGCCCCCCCCCTCCCCCCCCCCCCCCCCCCGCTTCTCCGATCCGCCGCGGCGCTCCGGTTCACCAAGGCGGCCCGAGCCGCCGGAGCGCGTGGGCGAGCACGACGACCAGAAACGCCGCGTTGCGCGCCGGCACGGCCCCGGGCGGAACCCGCAACTCGCCTAACGCCGCCGCCCGCCTTTCGGCGGAGGCGTCCGCGGCGGACGCCAGTTCCGCCGCACAGCGACGCATCCACTCGGCGCCGCGGGGCCATTCCCACAGGCCCTCCCGCCAGTCGGCCGGGATCGCCGCCGTTCCCCCCGCACACCCCGCCAGCCCGCCGACGATCGCCGCCGTGCTGTCGGCGTCGCCGCCGAGGCTCAACGCCCGTTCAATTCCGCCGCGGACGTCGTCGGCGGTCTCCGCGGGCTCTCCGGCCAGCCACGCCCACAGGGCCGCCGGGACGGTGTGCAGCACGAACCCGCTCGGGCCGCCCCGCGGCCACCCTGACGCCTCGGCCAGTGCCCGGCCGTCCTCCCCACGGGCCAACGCCGCAGCGACCGTTTCCAGTACGATTTGCAGCGCCGGTTCGGTCGTTTCTTCAATCAACGCCGCCAGCGTCGCGGCGGGGCTTTGACGCGGTGAAGGACAAACGGCGAGGGCGGCGGCGTGGGCGATCGTCTGCGCCCCGGCGACGGCCCGTGGGTCGGTGTGCGTAATGCGGGCGGAGACCTCGGCGAACGCCCGGCGGCGGTCGGGGTCGTCGGCGAAGAACGCCCCTAGGATCGCCGCCCGCATCGTCGGCCCGTTGCCGGCGCTGTTCACCCCGCTGCAGCTCGGCGGCACGCCGCAGCAAAGTTTTCCACAGGCTTTCAATGTGGCTTTTCCCGCCCCGGCCGGTCCGCCGGCCAGCCACCACTTCAAGCGGCGGGCGAGCGCCCGTGCGGAGCGGGCCGGGTCGGCCGGTTCTTCAATGAGGGCGAGGGCGGAGAGGAGGGTGTGCTCCGTGTCGTCCGAGACCATCCCCCGCCAGCGGCTCCCCCCGACGGAGCGCACAGCGGGAACCAGCCCATGCCGTACCGGCCCGGGGAACAGTTTTGCAGCCCTTCGCGGCGAAAGGTTCTCCCGCGGCAATCCTAACGCATCCCCGACCGCCGTCCCCAACAAACACCCGGCAAGGCGGTCGGCGCGGGTCGGTTCGTTCATGGGGAAGAAACGCCGCCGCGGGGGCGGGGCGCTTGGCCGGCGGTCGCCGCTCAGTTCGGCAACGGCTCGGTGCCCTCTCGCAGCAGGGCGAGGTAGCGTTCGTAGACGTAAACGCGGCCGCGGGAGCGAGCCGGTCGGTCCTCGAGCACGCCGGCTTCCGCCAGGCGATCCAACAAGCTCTTGGCGGTCGGCTGGGAGAACCCCGTTTCCTCCTGAACCGCCCGGGCGGTGAGGTAGGGCCGATCGAACGCCAGTTCCAGCGCCCGCAGTCCGTTGGCGGCGGACCGCGGCATCGCCGCCCGGACGGCAGCGTCGTCCTCGGTCCGCAACGCCAGGATGGCCTGGGCCGTCTCCGTGGCTCGTCGCGCCACGTCCGCCACGCCCCGCAGGAAGAACTTCACCCAACCTTCCCAGTCGCCGGCGAATCGCACGTCGTTGAGGCGTCGGTAATACTCCGCCCGGTGCGTTTTGAAGAACAGGCTGAGATAGAGCAGCGGGCGGGACAATACGCCGGCGTGACACAATTGAAAGGTGATCAGCAGCCGGCCGGTCCGGCCGTTGCCGTCGAGGAACGGGTGGATCGTCTCGAATTGCGCGTGCGCCAATGCACAGCGGATTAGCAGCGGAACGGGGTCAGGGGTGTGCAAGAACCTCTCTAAGTTGCCGAGGGCGTCGTGCATCTCGGCCGGCGGCGGCGGAACGTACCGGGCCTCGTTGAGCGTGCAGCCGGCGTCGCCGATCCAGTTCTGCGACCGCCGGAACTCGCCCGGCGTCTTCTCACTGCCGCGGCCCTCGGCCAGCAGCACGGCGTGCATCTCGCGGATCAGTCGCAACGTCAGCGGGAAGCCGCCGGCGAGTCGCTCCAAGCCATGGTTCATCGCCGCCACGTATCGCACCACGTCCGTCGCGTCGCCCGCCGGGACTCTCGCGGGGGCGGATTCGTATTCCAGCAGATCGTCCAGCGACGCCTGCGTGCCCTCGATCTGTGAACTGAGCACCGCCTCCTTCCGAACGAACGCCGCGACGAAGCGATCCGGATTCGGGAGGTGCCCCGCCTGGGCGTCGAGCCGGCCCAGCGCGGTGGCGGCGCGCTCCTGCAAGACCTGCATCTCCCCGTCGACCTCCAGTGGCGGGTCGTCCGGCGGCAACGGCTGCGGGATGAACGCCCGGTACCCGGTCGGCTGCGGCAGGAACACACCGGCCCGGATCGAAGTCTGTGCAGCCGGCATCGTTTGCGGGGGGGCGTCAGGCGGACGGAGAGCGAAGCATAAGCTGCGAGCCCGAATTTTTGCTATCAGGCCGCGACGCCAAAGGTTCCTTTGGTGTGAGACAGCGAAGCCAAAGGTTCGGCTTGCTCTCTTTGGCGTTGGGCAGGTTGGTCTCCGTTCACCCGCCGATCTTCGCCACCCAGTCGCGGGCGTCGTCGGGGGCGTCGCCGATGCCGATCGTGGCGTCGCCGAAGATCGAATCGCTGCGGCCTCGCTGCCACTCGCCGCCGGTTTCCGGATCGAACCACCGGATCGTCAGCGGCCCCTTCGGGAGCGTGAGCCGCGGTGTGGCGCCGGCGGGGAAGTACAGCAGCGTCGTCGCCGGGCGGCCGGCGCCGGCGGGGCGGGTCGCGGCGACGGCGCCCTTCGCCCCGCTCACCTCCGGGCCCGGTTCGTAGAGGTGCAGCCCCTCCCGCTCCGCGAACTCGCGGGCGATCTTGGAGAACCGCCAGACGTTCGCCCGGCTGCGGAAGTCTTCGAGGTTTAAATCGTTGTGGGCATATTTATAGCCAAAGTACCACTCCGCCCCGCTGCCGCCGGAGAGCAGGTTCGCCCACAGGGCGCGGCGGACTGCAAGATGGTTCTCCTCGGCCCCGTCGGCGTCGTCCGGCAGCACGCCGGCGTTGGCGGGGCCGACCTCGTCCAGGCAGACGAACCACGGGCGCCCCGCCGCGGCGCTCTGTTCGACCCACTTCAACGTCTCCTCCCGGGCCTTCGACATCGGGCTGAGTTGCAGGCTGACGCCGTCGAAGTGCGGGGAACCCAGCAGCGGTTTATAAACGGCGTCCTGCTTGCCGGGGTAGGTGTGCACGACGATCGGGTGGTCGTACGGGTCGGTCTCTTTAATGAACGCGGCGAAGGCGAGCCGTTGGGCGTTCGTGTTGCCGCGGCCGTCGGAGAGGGGTTTGTCGTCCTCCTGCGGGCCGTTCTCCTCGCCGAGGTTCCAGACCAGCGCCGGGTGATGGGCGAACCGGGCGATCAGTTCGCGGTAATACTGCTTGCGGGTGTCGGCGAAGGGCACGTCGCCGTCGCCGGGGCCGTCGCGGTGTTCGAAGAGGGATTCGTTCTCGGTTTCGCTCAGGATCACGTGCAGGGCGATGCCGAGTTTGTCGCAGTGACCGAAAACGATCTCCCACTGATCGAGTTTGGAGCAGTCGAACCGGGTGCGGTCGTCGGGATCCGCGTAGGGCCAGACGTCCCGGCCGTCGCCGGCGACGTTGTGGGGGAGGAAATAAATGCTGTTCACGCCCGCCGAGGCGAGATAGTTCAGCGCCCCGATCAGGCCCTTGCCCTTGCCGTCGCCCCAGGTGGGGTCGCCGTTCTTCCAGTCCTGGACGTGCGGTTCGTAGCGGTGGGGGGCTTCGGAGTGCGATTCGCCTTGGCGGGGCTTGCTTTTGAGGGAATAGGTCCCGTCGAAGTCGGCGTAGGCGAGCAGGTTCTCCGGGCTGTCGGCACCGGTTTTATAGAAGGGCGTCCCGCCGGCGGGCGATCCGCCCGGGGGGACGAGGACCAGCCGGCCGTCCCACGCCGACAGGGCGCCGCGGCGGCGGAAGTCGCGGGCCTCGGCCGGGGCGTCCGGCGGCGCTTCCACGTCCAGGGTTCCGCGGCCGGCGGCCACGACGCGGTCGCCGAGCTTCAATTCCAACTGGTAGTTCAGCCGGCCGGGGCGGGTGGGACGATAGTGAACCCGCCACTTGTTGCCGGCGTCGGCTCCGGTATGACCGGCGTTTCCGTCCGCGGCGAAGTAGCCGGGCACGCGCACGCCGGGATCGCGGTATGGTTCGTCCGTCTCGAAGGCGAACTCCGCGGTCAGGTGATAGGCCGTGAACGGGTTTTGATCGCCGGTCTCCTGCCACGCCCCCGGGGCGGCGAGGGTGAAGGCGATCGGGAAGCCGGCGTGGAACGCCCCGTCGACCTCTCCATCGAACTCCACGGGGGAGTCCGACAGGGCGGGGCCGTCCAGCGCCGCACGGGCGGCCGGCGGCAGGGCGTCCGGCGGGGCGGTGAGGGCGACCAGCAGCAGGGCGGGGGCGAGCATTGAAAACTCCTGCGAGTTTATTCAGCGGGAAACAGGTCGGCGGCCCGGCATTGGAAGCCGGGCAGGGCGTCGGAGGCGGGCAGCGGGGCGTCGCCGGCGGCGAAGGCGGGCGGGGCGTCGGGGCGATAAATCGTCACCTCCCGGGCCGGCGGGTCGACCACCCACACGAGCTTCACCCCGGCCTCCAGATAGCCCGTCACCTTGCGGACCACGTCCGCGTGCCGATCGCTGGCGGAGAGCACCTCCACGATCAAAACCGGCAATACGTCGTCGTAGCCGGGAGTGTCGTAATCGGCCAGCAGGTCGGCGTATGAGGTTTTCTCCGCGTAGAAACAGACGTCCGGCCCGCGAACGACGTCCGGGTCCCGGGCGATCAGCACGCCGCTGTCGCCGCCGGCGACCTGTCCGAAACCGGCCCGCTTCGCGTAGTCGTTCAGCAGGTTGCTGATCAGCGCGAGCAGAACGCCGTGCAATTTGTGGGGGCGGGACATCTCGACGACCTTTCCGTCCACCAGTTCCAGGTTGCGGTCGGCGTTCTCGGGCCGATTGGCGTAATGCCAGAACTCGACATGCGTCATCAACCCGTCGGCGGCCGGGGCGGCGCCGCGGGGCGGCGGGGCGAGAACGGGCGGGGCGGCGGTCGACACGGGCGGGCTCCGAACGGGGGCGGGCCGCAGTATACCGATCCGTTCGGCACCCTTGCGTCGCCGGACCCGACGGTCACACTCCCCCCGGGCGTCTCGCCGTCGTCCGTCCGACTTCCCACATCCGCCATCTGACTTCCCATGCCCTCGCCCAAAACGCTCGCCGACTTCGACCCCAAAGGCAAAGCCGTGCTGATGCGGGTCGACTTCAACGTGCCGCTGGACGGCGACCAGATCACCGACGACCGCCGCATCATCGCCGCGGTGCCCAGTATTCAGGACCTGCTCGATCGCGGCGGGCGGGTGATCCTGATGAGCCACCTCGGCCGGCCGGACGGGGCGCCGGACCCGCAGTACTCCCTCAAGCCCGCCGCCGACCGACTGGGCGAACTGCTCAGCGCGAACGTCCACTTCGCCACGGACACCGTCGGCGAGGACGCCAAAGCCAAGGTCGCCGCGCTGAAGGACGGCGAAGTGCTGGTGCTGGAAAACCTGCGGTTCGAGCCGGGCGAGAAGAAGGGCGACGCCGACTTCGCCGCCAAGCTGGCCGCCTTCGGCGACGCCTACGTCAACAACGCCTTCGGCACCTGCCACCGGACCGACGCCAGCATGGTCGCCGTGCCGGAGGCCATGTCCGGCAAGCCGAAGGTCGTCGGTCTGCTGGTCGAGAAGGAGATTAAATACCTGTCGCAGGCGATCGAGAACCCGCAGCGGCCGTTCGTGGCGATCTTGGGCGGGGCGAAGGTCTCCGACAAAATCGAGGTGATTAAGAACCTGCTGTCCAAGTGCGACAGCGTGCTGATCGGCGGGGCGATGGCCTACACCTTCAGCCTCGCCCAGGGCGGCAAGGTCGGCGGCAGCCTCGTCGAGCCGGACAAGACCGACCTCGCCAAGGAACTGATCGCCGAGGGCGGCGATACCCTCAAGCTGCCGACGGACACCCACTGCGGCGACGACTTCAGCTCCGACTGCAAGAAGACGATCGCCAAAGCCGGCGAGATCCCCGACGGCTTCGAAGGGCTGGACATCGGCCCGGAGACGGAGCGGACGTACGACGAGATCGTTCGCAACGCCAAGACGATCGTCTGGAACGGCCCGATGGGCGTGTTCGAGATGCCCCCCTTCGACGGCGGCACCAAGGCCGTCGCCGAGGCCGTCGCCGCGGCGACCCGGAACGGGGCGATCAGCATCATCGGCGGCGGCGACAGCGCCGCGGCCGTCCAGCAGTTCGGCATGGACGACCAGGTTAGCCACGTCTCCACCGGCGGCGGCGCCAGCCTGGCGATGCTGGAAGGCAAGCCGTTCAAGGCGGTCGAGGTGTTGGACCAGAAGTAGAGGCGGCGTCTTCGTCCTCCCCTCGCCCCCCTTTTGGGGGAGAGGGGCCGGGGGTGAGGGGGCAACGGCGTGCGAGCGCTCTTCACTGTGCGGCCCCCTGAATTAGCAGCCCGAGACGCGAGCCGGGGCGGAGCGACGTGGATCACGTCACCCGGCCTCGGCTCGCGCCTCGGGCTGCCGGTTTGTGGTCCCTATGAACAGGAAAAGCCCCCCGACCGCAGGGGTCGGGGGGCTCTCCCGTCGCTGGGCGGGCGGCGCCGCGTCGGCGCCGCCCGGTTGGCATTCGGAGCCGACCCACGGCGGGTCGATTCCCTCCTCAAAGTGACGCTTGCGCGTCAGACGCTCTCGTTTCGCTCAGTTCGACTGACTCCAGCCGCCGGCGACCGAGGTCGCCGGCGACCCGGAGATCAGTGACCGAACAGGCGGCCGAGGAAGCAGCTCTTCTTCTCTTCGCAGCAGACCGGAGCCGGGGCACAGCAGGTCGGGGCGGCGTCGCCGCAGTAACCGGCCGGGGCGCCGTAGCTCTCGCCGCAGCAATCAGCAGCCGGGGCGCCGTAGCTCTGGGCACAGGGGGCTTCGACGACGACGGTCTCGGGGACCATCTTGCACACCTGAACCTGCACCTCTTTGACGACCTGGGTCGGCACGCAGACGGTGTAGGTCTCTTCGACCTGCTCGACGACGGTGTCGTAGCGGGTCACCTGGTACTCCTGGGTCCGCTCTTCAGCGACGCACACCGTGAAGGACTCTTCGCGGGTCCGGGTCTCGGTGTTGTAGGTGCAGACGTCCCGGGTGCGGGTCCGGGTTTCGGTGTCGCACACCGTCACCTGGTACTCGTAGGGGACCTCTTCGACGACGGTGTCGTAGACGGTGCGGCTGCCCTGACGGGTCTCGGTGGTCATCACGCACACCTCGTAGGTGTACGGGACTTCCTCAACGACCGGCTTGCAGACGGTGCGGGTCGCTTCGCGGGTCTCGTAGTTGTTGACGGTCACCTGGTACTCGTACGGCACCTCTTCGGTGACGTACTCGCAGACGGTCCGGGCGCCCTGCCGCTCTTCGGTGTCGTACACGCACACTTCGTAGGTGTAGGGCACTTCTTCGTGCACCGGCTTGCAGACGGTGCGGGTCGCTTCGCGGGTCTCGTAGTTGTTGACGGTCACCTGGTACTCGTACGGCACCTCTTCGGCGACGTACTCGCACACGGTGCGGGTGCCCTGACGGGTCTCGTACTTGTTGACCGTGGTGGCGTAGGTGTACGGGACCTGCTCGGTGACGTAGCTGTAGGTCGTGACCGGGACCTGCTCGGTCACGTAGTTCGGCACGTAAACGCGCTGGGTCGTCGGGCCGCAGGGGCCGCAGCCGGCGCCGTACCCGGCGTAAGCGGCGCCGTACCCGGCGCCGCCGTGGCCGCGGCGGCCGCCGTGGCCGAACAGCTTGCCGAGGAAGCAGCCGTGACCTTCATCTTCGCAGCCGCAGGCCGGGGCCGGCTGGCCGCAGTCGCCGCAGGGAGCGCCGTAGGCCGGGCCGGCCGGGGCGCCGTAGGCGGCGTTGGCGCAGGGCACGTCCTGGTAGCCGCCCATGTCACGGCAGACCGTGGTGTAGGTGGTCTGCGGGACGCACTTCTGCACGGTGCGGTAGCCGGTCTGCTGAACCGTTTCCGGGACGCAGACGGTGTACTCGTAGGGGACCTCTTTGGTCACCTGACGCTGCACGGTGCGGGTCGCCTGACGGGTCTCGGTGGTCGGCACGCACACCTGGTAGGTGTAGGGAACCTGCTCCTCGACCATGCGGACCACCGTGCGGGTGGCTTCGCGGGTCTCGGTGCGGGGGACCTGCACGGCGTAGGTGTAGGGGACCTCCTTCAGGACCTGCTTCTGCACGGTGCGGGTCGCCTGACGGGTCTCGGTGGTCGGCACGCACACCTGGTAGGTGTACGGAACCTGCTCCTCGACCAGCTTGGTGACCTGCCGCACCGCTTCGCGGGTCTCGGTCGTCGGCACCTGGACGGTGTACTCGAAGGTCTCCTGACGCGGGACCTGCTTGGCCACCTGACGGGTGGCCTGGCGGGTCTCGACGCGGGGGACCTGCACCTGGTAGGTCTCTTCGACCTGCGTGGTGACCGGGACGGAGACCTGGTACTCGACGGTGCGAGTCTGGGTCTGCGGGACCTGCACCGTGTAGGTGCGGGTCTTGGTCTCGGTGACCGGCACCTGCTTGGTCACGTCGACCGTGCGGGTACGGGTTTCCTGGTTATAAACGGTCTCGGTGACCTGGCGGGTCTCCGTGACGTACTGCGGGCGGTAGACCGTCTGGGTCTGCGGGGCGCACGGGGCGCAGCCGCCCATGGAGGCGCCGTAGTTGGCGCCCGGGGCGCCGTAGTTGGCCATCGGAGCGCCGTAGCCGGCGACCGCCGGGGCGGCGCTGCAACCGCACTCGCCGGCCGTGGCCGACGGGCTGACCGCGAGGGCGGCGCCCACGCAAGCAGCCAGGGAGAGGGACGTGAAACGTCGCATTGTGAGGAGCTCCTCGAAGGGATGAATTGAGGACCGAACGCCGGGAAAACAACCGCCGTGCGGGGGCGACAGGAGCCCCGTACGACGTTGCGGAAAGTCTGGGTTCCGGGTCCGTCCGGCCTGCGCTCGCCGGCCCGCCGGTCCTGCCGCCCCCGCTCCGTCAATCGGAGGAGGAACGACGCGGAACCACGAGCGAACGTCGAGGTGTCTGGCGTCCAAATGCCGACCCCCTGTCCCCGGCCGGTTTCGGTCGAACGCCCGGCTGGGGCAAGGGGGCTGTGAAGGGGCGACCAACCCCGCCGCACCCCCCGGTAAAGACCGCGCGACCCCCTCGCGGACGGCTCAAAAAGCCTGTCCACAAAGAGGCCCCTAAGGCCCCCAGCAGATACGACACCCCCATCTTGCCGCCGCCTCACAGCGAACGCAAATCCCCCAATCCGCGGGGAGTGGGAAAGGAGGGCAAACTTCAAGGGTGCCGGAGATCACTCACGCCTCCACAGGGAATTCCCCCGCGCCGCAGGGGTTGCAACGGTCCGAAACCCCTGTCCGGACGCCCCGCGGCGGCGCCGCGGTCGCTCCAATCCGCTGCCGGCGCCCCGCTTCGCCGCCCGCCGGAGACCGCTCGCTCCGATCACGCGGGACTGATGGGTTCTCCGGCCGCTCTGCCGGAACTTTTGCCGCCGCCGCCGGAACCCGTCATGCCGGGCCCCGCTGATCCGCGGGAGCGGACTCTCCCGCCCGGACCGCACCATTCCGTCCAACCCGCCGTCCAACCCGCCGTCCAACCCGCCGCCCGACCACTCACGCCGCCGACCGCCCCCGCGCTCACGCCGCCCAGGAGCGCGACGCGGCCGACGCCGCGGCCGGCGGGGCCGGGGCGGGCGCGAACGTGAGCGGCTCCGGCGACGGCGCCGCAGCGGCGCCGCCCTGTCCAGCCGACCCGAGGAGCAGTTCCCGCCAAGTTTCCGCGTGCACCGTCAGCACGCGGGCGGCGTCGCGGGCCGGGGCGGCGGCGTTGTTCCGCCCGGCCTCGGCGAGGCGGCCCAGGCAGAACGCGAACCGGGCCCGCACCCCCTCGGCGATCGCCCGGCCGGCGTCGGCGTCTTCGCCGGTGGCGGCGGCGGCGTTCGGCTTCACCCCGGCGAACAGCTCCGCCACCAAGGCCGTCGCCCGGTCCAGCGCCGCGTAACCGCCGGCCTCGTCGCGGTCCGGCCCGTCGGCCAGCAGGTCCGCGGCCCGACTGCTGAACCGCACGGCGGCGTCCGCGAGCATGCCGTGCAGCGTCGCCGGGTTCGCCGTCGTCACCGCCGCACGCAGGTAGTCGTTCCGGGCGGGGACGGGGGGGGCGGCGTCGGTCACGGGCGGGGGGCGGCCGGGGCGGGGGGAGCGGGACGGTTCCCCCCATCGACCGACCCGCCCGTTCCGCCGCGGCGCTAGCGGTTCTGGGAGGGCATTTCCAGCAGCCTGATGTTGGATAGCGCCGACTGGAACGAATTGATCCGCGACACCGTCTCCTCCATCGCCGCGAACTGCCGCACGAGGCGGTCCCGCTTCAACGCCAGTTGGGCCTCCAGGTCGGCCACGCGGTCGCCGATCTCGGTCCGGCGGCTTTCGAGGCTGTCCGATTCGAGTTGCAGCAGGCCGTCGAACTGGTCGGTCAGACCGTCCATCAGGGCGTCGGTGGCGACGGCGAAGCCGTTCGTCTTGTCCTGGAAGAAGGCCCGCGTGCCCACCGGGTCGTCCGCCAGGCGCTCGTTGAGGCGGTCGCGGTTCAGGCTGATCTTGCCGTCCTTCTCCAACCGGATGCCGACGTCGAACATCGTCCGCGGGGGGTCGGCCCCCTCGGCGACGGCCGCGGCGGTGATGTCCGGGCCGAAGCGTTTGGTCAGCAGGCTTTCGACCCGCCGCAGCACCCGACCGACGGTCGAGTTGCCCTGCAACACGCCGCGCTGGTTGGTTTCCGGGTCGAACTTGGTGAGGTCGGCGGCGAGGTCGATCAGGCCGTTGTAGGCGCTGACGAACGCCTGCAAGGCGTTGCCCACGCCGGCGGAGTCCCGGCCGACGGTGACGGTCACCGGCTCGCCGGTCGCCTGTTTGATCGTCACGCCGACGCCGCCGGGCAGGTCCTCGAAGACGCCGTCGGCGTCGGCCCGCAGGAAGCCGCCGCTGGCGTTGCCGCCGACGGCCAGCAGGGCGTCCTCCCCCTGGACCGAGACCGCCGCCCCCAGCCCGGCGCGGGCGCCGGCGAAGGGGGCGGCGAGGCCGGAATCGTCAATGCGGAACCGCCCCGACGCCCCGGTCGCCTTCGCGGAGAGGAGCAACCGCGAGGGCGCCAGCGTGGTGCCGTCGTCGGCGATCTCCGCCTTCACGCCGAAGTCCCCGGCGTTGAGGCGGTCGGCGAGGTCCTGCAGCGTGTCGCCGGCCTCCAGCGTCAGCACGGTCGCGTCGCGGGCGCTCAGCGTGCCGTTTTTCACCGTGCCGGTCAGCCGCAGGGCGTCGGCGGCGACGTTGTCGGTGACGGTCAACTCGCCGGCCCCGCCGGCGGTGTCGATCAGGCGGAAGCCGTCGCCGGTGGCGTTCAGTTCGGCCGTCACCCCGGCGCCGGCGCCGCCGTTCGCCGCCGCGGCGGCCGTGTTGAAGGCGTCGAGGAAGTCCCCCAGCGTGGCGTCGTCGGCGAGGTCGTTCAGCTTGACGGTGACGGCGACGCCGGCACTGTCCGTCACCGTCAGATCGCCCCGTACGCCGTTCGCCCCGCCGCCGGTGATCTTGCCGGCGAAGTCGGCGAGCGCCGTCGTGCGGCCCACCGACCGCCGGGCCACCGCCCCGCCGACCGCTTCGTCGTCGGCGAACGTCCCCGCGATCCCCAGGTCCGCCGCCAGCGTGCCGGCGAGGTCCGCGATCGCCAGCGAGCCGGACCCGCCGGAGGAGTCGACGATCGTCAGCCCCTTCTCCCCCGCCTCCGCCCGCAGGTTCAGCCCGCTGCCGTTGATGGCGGCGACGATCTCGTCGAGGCTCTCCGCGGCGGACAGGTCCAGCGTCGCGCTGGCCCCGGCCCGGTTGGTGAGTTGAATCTCGCCCCCCGCGATCCCGCCCGGGCCGCCCATGTTCCGCAGCAGCACGGAGTCCAGCCCGGCCAGCAGCTTGCCGCCGACGAGCTGGTCGTCGCCGTCGCCGTTCACGTCCAGATCGACGGCGTTCGTCAGCCCGAGCCCGCGGAGCACGTCGGCGCCGTTGAGGTTCGTCAGCGTCAGCACGTCGGCCCCGCCGGTCCCGGCGGGGTCGGTGTGATCGGTGAGGACGAGGCGGCCGTCGGTCAGCGCCGCGGTCAACTTGCCGGCGTTGTCCTCATGGTTGTTGATCGCGGCGACGAGGCCGGCCAGCGTGGGGGCGGCGTCGAGGTCCAGCGAAAAGGCCGTGCCGTCGGCCAGTTCGATCCCCAGATCGTCCAGCGGTCCCTCCGCGTCCGGGTCGTCGGGATCGGCCGGCTGACCGACGGTCTTCAGGCCGATCCCGTCGTCCATCAGGTCGAAGGTGAACTCGCCGGAGACGGCGTACACCTCCCGCCCCGCGATCGTCCCCGCCCCGCTGCCGACCAGCCCGAGGTCGCTGGCGGTGCGGCCGCCGCCGATGTCGGCGACCGTCAGCGTGCCGGCGGAGCCGGTGGGGTTCGACAGGTCCTCCAGCACGAAGGACCCGCCCTCCACGCGGGCGTTGAGGGCGACGCCCTCGGCGTTGTTGAAGGCGTTCAGCACGTCCGCGGTGGTGCGGGCGGCGGAGAGGTCCACGGTGGCGACGTTGCCGGCGGCGTCCGTCACCCGCACCTCGCCCCGCCGCACGCCCTCCCCGCCGTTGAGCAGGTCCAAAGGGGTCTCCCCCTTCACCCCGGGGTGCTGGCTGAACACGAGGTCCCCGACCCCGACGGCGGCGTCCGGCGAGGCGAACCCGCGGGTGCTCGACGCGTGGGCGCTGGCGGTCCGCAGCGGCGTGAACACCGTGGAGCCGGTCGGCGACTTGGCGGTCGCGCTGACGGCGATCGCGTTCGGGTCGGAGGCTTTGACGGTGTGGGCGTCGAAGGTCTCCGGCTTGCCCAGCCGCTCCGCCGCGACGCCGACGGTCAGGGCGAAGGCGCTGAGGGCGTCCAGCCCGCTGGCCTCGGCCTTCAGCGTGGCCTGCCGGTTGGTCAGCTTGGAGATCGTGCCCTTCTGGGCGTTGATCAGGGCTTCGATAATCGCCCCGGTGTCGATCCCGGTGGCGAGGCCGATCGAGGAGGTGACGACCGACATACGAGGTGGCTGTGGGCGGGGGCGAACGAGACCGGAACGAAGGTCCGTCGTTCAAGGTCGCCCCGCCCCCCGCCCGAGCATGAGCGCCCGCCGGGTCGTGCCGGTTAGGCGAACCCGGCCGCATCGCCGGGCGACGCCTCCCCAACACCAACCCGAAGCGTCAGCGAGGGCCCGTCGTGCACGCTCGCCGGCCTGCGGCCGACGCCCTCGCTGACGCTTCGGGGTGGTTTGAGAACTGGCTCAGCCCCTGGGCAGGCCTTCGCCCTGACCGGTGCGGCGTCCTCGTTTGATGTGCAGACCGGCGCCGACGCCGCCCAGAACCGCCGAAATGAGAATTAGGAGAGTGCCGACAGCCCAGACCGGCAGGCTCCAGAGCAGCATCCCGCCGGGGTTCGTCAGCAGAACGGTTCCGTCGGCCCGCCGCACGACGTTGCGGGCGCCGAGCGCGCGTTCCTCGCCGACCCAGTGAATGAGGCCGAGCATCAGGGTCTGCGAACGCCAAAGCACGGCCGCGCCCGCGGCGAAAGCCGCCGCCGCCAGACCGACGCACAGGACGGCAGACGGGCGGGGTTTGATCATCGTTCTTCATTCGACTTTACGAGTCTCGTGAATACCGCACCCGGCGTCACGACGGCCCCCCGCCGGGCCGGGCGGGCGGCGGCGCGAGGGCGTCCCGGCAGGACGTGATCAGGTCGAGCGCGACGTCTTCGAGCAGGATCGTGTGCCGTTCCATCCAGCGGTCCAGTTCCATCCAGTCGTCTGGCCCGTCGACTCCACCGGACGAATCCCATTCGCGCATCCCCGCCCGATACCGGGCGGCGACCTCAGCCGGGGCGTACCGGTCCATCAGCGTCGCCACCCGCGCGAAAGCCTGTTCGTCGATGCCGTCGTAATACTGCCAGGCGCCGCCGCGGACACGCGGGGCCCAGAGCCAGTAGTCCAGGAAGAACGCCAGCGGTCCGGGCGGTTCGGGGAGCCCCCGGACGACGTCGTACAGCGCGTCGAAGTCGCGATCCGCGATCCAGTGCTCGATCAACGCCGCGGCGTATCGGACGGGCATCAGTTCAGGTTGGGCAGGATGGCGAGACTTCGCTACCTTTGCCAATCTTTGGCTTTTCGCGGAAGCCAAGCATCTTCATGGCTTTGCGTGGCACCGAGAGGGTAAGCGCCTCGATCTCCGACGAGATCCGACTATGCGCGAAGCCATAAGATGCCGCTAAGCAGTTCGCCCGACGCAGAACATTATTCTCAATGTCTGCTTTGGACAGGTCCTCCGCACATAAGGCGTCGTTGCAAACGCTCCAGTACGTCTGAATCATCGCGTCAGCACTTGGCCCGAGCGAAACGCCCTTCGAACGATGAAAGACAATGAGGGCATCGTGAAGTCCCAGCTTGAAAGAGTCTTCTGCTGTCAGCGACTCGCCCTTCTCCAAATCGGTTAGAACGCGATGATAGAACCGAATTCTCTCCTCGACCCCGGCGAGTACATCGTTGCGGCGCTGTAGCAATAGCTCGAATGACTTCAGCCTCAGCTGGCCTACGAAGGCAAAGTAGCCAGCCGCTATGGCAGCGATCACTGCCGCCCACGGTGCTAGGAGATTTAGGACTTCAGCCATTGCTAGTTTTCCGGCTCGTTGGATACGACGACTCCAGAACGACAGCGGTGCTGAAGCGGTTCACTTACTCTTTGTCATCTTCCTTCGGCTCCACCGTGCCGAACAAACACCCGCCCTTGGCGTCGTGCTGCCAGGTGCCGGCGTAGCGGGTTTGGCCGGAGCCGGTTTTGTGGACCAGCACGCGGGCGCTGAAGGTGCCCATGCCGGGGAGCGTCGTTTCCTCCAGCGTGATCACCGGGGTGTCGCCGGCCCAGAAGACCTTCACCGGCACCGGGACCGTCACGTCGTTCGCCCCGTATTTGATGCGGGCGGCGATCGTCCACAGGTCGTCCTTCACGTAGCTGACCTGGCCGATCTCGTAGCGCTCCTCCGGCAGCTTGTCCGGGGAGCCGTCGACGGAGAACCGGCCGTCCAGCGTGGCGCCGGTCATCAGGGCGGCGAAGGCGTCCCGGCGGGCCGCGGCGGCGGGGCCGTCCTGCGGGTCGGCCAGCAGGGTCATGTCCTGCGGGGTGCGGGTCACGGGCAACTGGTCGACCGCCGGCGGGTCGGCGGGCGGTTGATCCGGGCCGGCGGGGAGGCAGGCGAGCAGCACGCAGGTCAGGGCGTTCATCGGATCTCTTTCCTCCGAACCGGGCGGGGCGAGTCGGACGGGCAGGGTTGGGACGGGGGGGAGGCCGGATCATACTCGCCGCCGACCGCCCGCCCGACCCCCGCCGGCTCGCCCCCGTGAAACTCCTCCTCCTCATGCGGCACGCTCACGCCGAGGACCGCGCGGCGACCGACTTCGACCGCCCGCTGTCGGACCGCGGGCTGGCGGAGGCGGACGCCGTCGGCGACGCCCTCGCCGAAGCGAACCTCCTGCCGGACGTCGTGCTCGCCTCCCCGGCGCTGCGGACGGCGACCACCGCCCAGCGGGTCGCCGCCCGCCTGCCCGGCGCCCCGCCGGTACAGACCGTGCCGACGCTCTATTGCGCCGGCATCGCGGAGCACCGGGCGGCCCTGCAGACCTGCGGGAACGCCGACGCCGTGCTGCTGATCGCCCACAACCCCGGCGTCGCCGATCATCTGGCCGAACTGGGCGGCGTCCCGATCCCCTGTCCGCCGGCGACCTGCGTGGCGTTCGAGATTCCCGTGGACGACTGGGCGAACCTCGGCCCGCACGTCGAGGCGACCGAGGTGCGACGCGTGGGGGGATAGCCGTTCGGGTTCCTCGTCCCCCCTCGCCCCCCTTTTGGGGGAGAGGGGCCGGGGGTGAGGGGGCAGTGACGTCCGGACGCTGTTAAGGGTCCGGCGCTCGGCATTGGCAGCCCGAGGCGCGAGCCGAGGCGTGGGAACATCGCCGCATCACCCGGCCTCGCTTGCGCTTCGGGCTCACACTCTCTGAACGGGGGCGGACGAACCGTGCGTCACCCTCACCCCCGGCCCCTCTCCCTCAAGGGAGGGGGGGGGAAGAGCGCAGCGACGCTCACCCCGCGGCGGGGATTTTGTGGGGCCGTTTGCGGCCGGGGGTCCAGACGGCGGCGAGCTGGGTGACGACGCTCAGGCCGATCGCCCAGGGCAGGCCCCACTGGACCGGCACGCCGAAGATCAGGCAGGCGCCCAGGCCCAGCACACCGGTCAGCAGCACGGTGCGGAGCCGCAGCCGCTTGGGGCGGTAGCCGTCCGCGTGCCGCCACCAGCGCCGCAGGCCCAGCAGCGTCGTGAAGAAGCCCACGAAGGCGATCGCCGTCAGCGGCCCGCGTTCGGCGACCGCCGCGTAGACCAGCGAATTGCGTTCGATCGGCACGTCGATCAGCAGCGCCTCGCTCACGCCCCACGCCGCCAGCCCGACGGCCGCCCCCACACCGAACAGCGGGTAGCGGCGGAGCCATTTGCGGGGGGAGTTCGCATCGAACCGGCCCTCGGACAGCTTGCTGCACAGCAGCACGCCCCAACTGGCCAGCGCCGTGACGAGGCCGAACAGCGCCGCCTCCGGCACCGTCTGCACGGCGTCGGTGAGGAACACCAGCCCGGCGACCGCGGCGCTGAGGGCGCCGGCGACCGCGGCGGAGCCGGCGAACTCCGTCGCCCGCCGCCAGCCGGACAGGCTGCGCACGTCCTCCGGGTCCAACGGCACCGGCCGCGGCTGCGGGCGGGGCCGCGGCGGGGGGGCGGCGACGCGGACCGGGACGGCGCCGACGCGGCGGCGGTATTCCTGCGACGGCTGGGCGGGGTCCGGCCGGTAGGCGGCCCGGTCCTGCTGCGCCCGCAGGCGGGCGTTCTCCCGGTCGTGCCGTTCGTCGTCGCGGCGGGCGGCGGCGGCCTCCCCGCCGGCCAGCCATTTCACCAGCCGGAACACCCCGTAGCCCAGCGCCGCGAGGATCGCCAGCTCCCACGCCGACGCCGCGATCCCCCGGGTCAGCCGCGGGGCGGACGCGATCAGGATGATCGCCGCGATGACGATCCAGGAGATCACGGAGCTCCGCTTGGCGAGCCGGACCTCCGCCTCCTGCCGTTCGACGTCGCTCCTCTCCCGATCGCGGCGGCGTTCGGCCTGCTCCTCGGCCCGCTGCCGGGCGTGCAGGTCGGCCCAAACGGCGTCTGCATAAGGGATTTCGTCCCCGTCGGTGACCGGCACGCGGACCGCGGCGGGGCGGGGCGGCGGCGCGTCGAACGCGGCGTCGTCCAGATCGTGCGGTCGGTCCGCCGACCGATGGGCGCCGTGGCCGCGGACGGCGGCGCGGAACTCGCGTTCCAACTCGCCCACGCTGCGGGTACGTTTTTCGGGGTCTTTATGCAGCGCCCGGGCGAACACCGGCTTGAGCGCCGGCGGCAGCGGGGAGAGGTCCGGCGGGGCGGACAGGTGCTTCATGAGAATCTCGGCGGGCGTCTCCCCGTCGAAGGGCACCGTGCCGGTGTACATCTCGAACAGCATCACGGCGAGGGCGTACAGATCGACGCCCCGGCCGTATTTCCCCCGGGCGATCTCCGGCGCCATGTAATAGACGGTGCCGACGCTTTTGGTGTGCTCGCTGCCGCGGCTCTCGGAGATGAACTTCGACAGGCCGACGTCGCCGATTTTGACCGTGCCGCCCTCGGCGAAGATGTTCGCCGGCTTCAAATCGCGGTGCACCAGGCCGCGTTCGTGCAGGAAGGTCAGGCCGGCGGTCAGGCCGCGAAGCCAGTGTTCAATTTCCTCCACCGGCAGCTTGCCGCGGTCCTCCAGCACGTCGGCGAGCCGCGGCCCGCCGGCGTATTCCATCAGCACCCACCAGTCGCCCGACCCGTCCCGCTTAATGTCGTAGATCGTGATCAGGTTGGGGTGATTGAGATTTAAACAGGCGTTCGCCCCCCGCAGTTCGATCTCGGTGTGTTGATGAAGCAGCTTCATCGCCACCTCCTTGCCGCCGTCGCTCAGCCCGTAATACACCTCGCCGAACCCGCCGCGGTGGATCGCCCGTTTGAGGGTGTAGCCCTCCAGCGGACGGCTCTCCGGCGGATGGGCGAAGCGCCCGCCGCTGTGGGGCTGGGAGCTCATGGGGGCGGCGCCGGGGGGACGGGTGGCGGAGGGGTCGAACTGGGTCTCGGCGGCGTTCGTGACGGGAACGTTCTGAACGGCGGCGTTCGCAGCGGCGTCGGACGGGCGGGGCATCGTGCGGGCCGTGGGGAGACGCGGGGAGCGAAACGGGGCGGGATCGGAACGAACGTCGGACGCCGGGCGGCGGATCAGGGTTCCCGGGAATCAGGAGTCCCGGAAAGGGGGTCCGACGGTGCTTCGCGGCGGACGGGCGAATCTTGGCGACAATCCGGGCGTCGCTTGCGGATTCGCGGGACCGGAGCCCGTTCGGGCCCCGCGAAACCGCAAGCGTCCGGGGCGAGATCGGCTCGGGTCCTCCCGCCTCATTGTCCGTACTCCCGCAGGCGTTCGGGGCGGCGGAGGAAGAAATACACCGCCCCGCCCCACGGCGGGGTCAGCAGCACGGCGTAGGCCCACAGCAACTTGCCCCAGCCGTCGTTGGGTTCGTGCCGCAACACGTCCGCCAGCAGCCAGCCCTGCAATCCGGCCAGCAGCACGACGACCACGACGGCCAGCAGCACGACCAGCAGCCCCACCAGACTGAGGAAGAACGACATCGGCGACGCCTGCGGGAGGTGAGGAGTGCGGGGGAACGACGGCCGGTCCGCCGGGGGGGGCTCACCCGGCCGGCAGGGCTTCGAGCCGCAGCGAGACGCCCCCGCCGGTCAGCACGTCGCCCGCCGCGGCCGGGCGCCATTCTAACGCCGCCGCCCCGCCCGCGGGCGCAGCGGTCTCGCCCGGCTCCGCAACAGACGGCGGCTCCGCCCCGCGGACCTGCCAGCCGTTCGGCCCGGCACGAAACAGCAGTTGGCCGGTCGCCCCCCGCACGCGGACGTGGCAGTCCGTGCCGCCGCCCACGATCACCGGCCCCGCGGCGATCACCGCGTGCTCCAGTCGCACCGGCCCCCTGCCCGGCGCCGGGCGGTGGGAGCTGTCGATCCGCACCGCCGCCGCGGCCGACAGCGGGTTGGGCGTCGTCACCGTGCCCCGCACCGCCCCGTCGCGGCCCAGCGTGAAGGCGCCGCCGGCTTTCAGGGCGGTCAGTGCGCCGTTCTCCTCCAGCGCCCAGCCCTCGCCGGCCCGCACGACCGCCGCCTGCACCGGCGCCAACGGCGCCGCCAACGCCAGATCGGCCCGCTCTTCCCCCCCGTCCCCGGAGCGTCTGGGCGGCCCGCCGAGCGTCAGCCGATCCCCCGGCCGCAACAGCACGGCCCCGAGGGCGTCGACCCAGGCGATCAGGGGGGGGGCGGGCATGGAGATTGAGCGGGAAGAAATGGAACCGCGACCGTTAGGGAGCCGGCCCGGGCGAGTTGCGGCCGCAGGGAGCCGGCTCCCTGACGGTCGCGGTTCCAATCGTCTCATGCAACAAACCCCGCCCGCGCGGGGAGCGCGGGCGGGGCGACGGTTAGAACGTGATCCGGTAGAACGCGATCCGGGTTCAGGCTTCGTCGCCGCCGAGCTTCTTCGCCGGGGCGCCGAACAGGGCGTCGTAGCGGGCGGCGGCGTCTTCGGCGGCGGCGCCCTCCTTGACGATCTCGCTGACCGGCACGGCGCCGTCCCAGGTGCGGCCGTCCTCGTCCAGCATCCGTTCGCGGACGCTCAGTTCGTCGTCGATCCGCTGGATCAGGTCGCGGGTGTCCGACAAGGCGGTGTCGTCGATCTCGACGCCGGCGATCGTCTCGCGGGCCTGCACCATCTGGAGCTTCGCCTCGAGCTGTTCGATCTGCACCTCCAGCTGACCGCGGGCGTCCAGCATGGCGTCCAGCTTCCGCTCGTTGGCGGCGAGGGTCTGCTGCTGGGCCGTCAGCAGGGCCTCCTTGTGGCCGAGCGTCGTCTTCGCGGTCTCGTAGGTGGTGAGGCGGGCGGCGAGGTCCCGTTTCATATCGGACTCGCCGATCGTCCGGCCGGCGTAGTGCAGGTCGCCGGAGCCGATCTTGTCCCGCAGGAAGGCCATTTCGCGGGCCTGCTCGTCGAGGGCGACGGTGCGGCGGTCGAGGTCGGACTTGAGGCGTTCGACGGCGATCTGCTGCTCCGCGACGACCCGCTTGGCGGCGGAGACGGCGGGGTCCAGTTCCGTCAGCTTCTGACGGGCCGCCTTGATCTCGAAGGAGACCGGCACCGCGTCCCGCACGCCGGCCCGGGCTTCCTGGGCGGCGGTCTTGGCGAAGGTGAAGAAGTCGGTTCCGAAAGCGAGGGCGCCCAGACCCAGCGTCAGGGCGGTCCCGAGGAGGGCCTTGCGAATCATCGGTGTGCCTTTCAGGCGATGTGAGCAGTACGACATGACAGGCTTCGGAGAGAAGCGGGGGGGCGGGAAACGCCCCGCACAAAGAGTTCTTCGCGGCCGAGCCCCCGATCTTGGCGGGCTGTCGGAAGAATCTCGGATTTTCCCGACGAGCCCTGTGACCGGCTAAACTGCGGGCATGAACGCCGCCTCGCCCGCCGTCTTCGACTTGCCCCCCGAGATCGCCGCGGCCTTGGACGCCCGGCGCGAGGTGCTGGTCCGTCATCCCGGCACCGGAGCGCAGTTGCGGTTGGTGCCGGAACCGAAGGGGGCGAGCGACGAGGAGACGAACGACGAACCGTTCGACGGCTACCGCAGCGGCAAGACGCTGGAGGAGTCCGTGCGGGCCGGGCTGGCTCAAGCCGACGCCGGACTCGGCATGACGACGGAGGAGGTGCGGGCGGAGATGGCTCGTCGTCATCCCGAGCTGCGGAACCGCTGATGGCTTATACGATCCGGCACATGCCGGAGTTCTTGGAGGAACTTGACGCCCAGTGGACCGTCTTGTTGGCCCGCCGCGGGGCCGCCCATGCGAACGCGTGGCACGACGCGGCGTTGAACAAGGCGGACGAGTTGATCGACATGCCGGAAGCCCACGCCCTCTGCCTTGACCCACGGGTGCAGGGATTCGGTTTGAGAGAGGCCTATTTCGGCGCCGGCGAAACGGAGACCCACCGCCTGATCTTCCGCGTTCGCGGCGCCGCGGTAGAGATTCTTACTGTCCGCGGCTTCGCCCAGCCGGACCTCACCCCCGGCGACCTCTAACCCCTCATTCCCCCAGCAGAAACGCCGCGACCTTGGCCCGGCGTTCCGCGTGCCAGTCGCGGGGGAAGTGGCGGTCGCCGGGGAACTCCTCCGCCCAGACCGGCCAGCCGGCGGACTGGGCCGCGGCGGTCCAGCGGGCCAGCAGCGCCTCGCCGCCCTCCTCGTCGCCGAGGAACATCGCCACCGGCCGGGGGCGGCCCGCGTCCAGCCCCGCCCCCCCGTTCAGCGTCGCCGGGTCGTAGGCTCCCGTCGGCCGGCCGGCCGGGCTCAGGGCGACCGCCCCGGCGTAAACGTCCGGGTGACGGGCCGTCAGCGCCGCCGCGTGGTTCGCCCCCTGCGAGAACCCCATCAGCACGACCCGGGAGACGTCCGCGACGGTGCCCAGCCCCGGGTCCTTCAGGATCGCCCGCAACTGCCGATCGACCGCGGCGTAGGCGGTCGCCTCGTCGGCGGGCCAGAGGAACCCGCCGTTCGCCGTCGGCAGCGAGCCGGGCACGGCGACCGCCGCCCAACCCAGCTCCGCCCAGCCCATCGCTTCCCGGGCGTAGCTCTCATGGCTGTCGCCCGTGCCGTGCAGGATGAGGATCACCGGCGGCTTCGCCCCCCCGCCGGCGTGCGGGGCCGGGCCGCTTCCCGGGCGCTCCGCCTCCGGCAGGTCTGCGGCGGTGAGGTAGAAGGGCGTGCCGACCCGCCGGGCCGCCTGCTTGAGGTAGCGCCGGCGGATCTCCCGCAGGCGGTCCGGGAAGGCGGCCTCCTCCCGCAGCGCCCCCAGTTCGGCGTCGGCGCGGGCGATCGGGTAGTCCGCGTAGCCCAGTTCCACCGCCCGCTCGAATGCCGTGCGGGCGGCGTCGGCGTTGCCGGCGAGGGCCTCGTTGCAGGCCAGTTGATAGGCGGCCTGGGCGAACGCCGGGTCCTGCTTCAACGCCAGTTCGTAGGCGGTGCGGGCGAGGTCGTACCGGCCGGACGCCTTCAGGGTGTCGGCCCGCTCCAACATCGTCTGCCCCGGGGACGCCGCCCCCTCGTCGATCCACTGATAGTTCCTCAGCGAGACCGGCGACTTCGCCGCGGGAACCGGCACCGCCCACGCCGCGGCGTGCGGGTCGAACGGGGCGTCGTCCGCCGCGGGATCGACCGCCGCGTCGCCGCCGAGGTCCGCCGGGGCCGGCTTCGAATCGCACCCCGCCCACGTCCCCAACCCGACGAGCAGCAGCGCCGCGGCGACGAACGAACGGACGGAACGAAGCACGGGCGAATCCCAGGAGGAACGATCCTCCGCAGGCTACCCGCCCCGCCGCCCGCCGTCTTGCCGCGACCCGGCCGGCCCTTTAGTTTGCGGTCTCCTTATACCAACCCGCCGCCCGCCGGGCGGCCCCCCGACGTGTCGTCCCGTCGCTTCGCCCCTCGCCTGACGCGCGGGGAGTATTGGATTCTGAACTCGCTGGTCGAGCACAGTCACTCTCTTTGTGGGTACGGCTACCCGGACCGTTATCTCTGGCTGCTCTTCAACCGTCAGCCGCACGGGCTGTCGGAGGACGAACTCGTCCTGACCCTGCTCGGACTGTTCAACGCCGGCTGGATTGAAGGCGAAGTCGACGGGGAGACGACGACCCCGTTCGTGCCTGACGGAACCACCATCCGAGCGGCGTTGCAGTCGGAATTCGACCACAGCGACCCGGACTGGCCGCGGCTCCTTCACGCCGCGACGCCGCCGATTCATCTCCGTCTGACTTCAGAGGGCGGCGCTGTCTGGGAAGCCTTCGCCGAGCCGCGGTGGGAGGACTTCATCGACGATTTCTCGGACTCGAACGAGCCCTTGGAGAATCGCACCGTGCGGGCGACCCGCCGTGATCACGGCCGCCAATACCTCCGCTGCTGGGCGGAACGGGATCGGTTCGACCCGGACGCGGTCGTCTGGAAGCCGGTCTCGCCCTTTCCCGCGACCTACTGGAAGACGCTGCCGGTCGGGTTCGAGGCTCAGTTTCGCTGTGCTCCGCAGCACGCCTCAGGCCGAATGGCTGCCGCTGAGTTTGAACGAATCGACGCGTTGACCGATCGCGCCCTGCACTGTGCCGACCGCTTCCGCCGCTGGCGGGCGTGGGAGTGAGCACGACGGCACGTCCCGCGAAGCGTCCCGGACCCTCGCAGGGTCCGGGACGCGGCCGGTCGCTCCGTCGCCGGGCTCCCCGTACGACAACCCCCCTTGTCCGGCCCCGCGGCGGCGACCTACGGTGACAGGCTTATTCTTCGCCCCGATCGGTCCCCGCCCGTGTTCCACCGCACCGCCTCCGCCGCGGCGTCGGGGATCGCGGCGCTCGGGCTGCTGATCGTCGCGGCCCCGGCGGTCGGGGGGGAACTCGAAGACCGCTACCACGCCGGGCTGTTGGAACGCGGGCTGTTCGGCGTCGCGGAGGGGGCGAGCCTGCGGACGCTCCGCGATCCGCTCTCGACGCCCACCGCCGAACAGACCGCCGCGGTGCGGTTGGCGGCGGCCCTCGCGGAGCACGCCCGCTACACCGACGGTCCCGAGCGCGACGCCCTGCTGGCCCGCGCCGCCGAGGCCCTCGCCGACGTTCGGCAACGCCACCCGGAACTGCCCGCGGTCCGCACGGACCTCGCCCACGCCCTGCTCGACGCCGCCGACGCCCTCCGCCGCGGCCGCGACGCCCTGCCGGAGTTGCGGCCGACCCGCGAACAAACCGACGCCGCCGGCGCCGCCCTCCGGGCCGTCGACGCCCGGCTGGAGGCGCTGCACACGACGCTCGAAGACCGCCGCCGCGACCTCACCCGCGGCCGCAGCCGGGACGTCGAACCGCTGACCGCCGAGGAACTGGTCGACCTGACGGAGCGGGCCGCCCTCGCCCTCGCGGAGCTGCGCCTCATCCGGGCGGAGCTGACTCCAGAGCAACGCCCCCGCCAGAGTCTGTCGGAGTCCGCGGAGGCGTTCGCCCTGCCGATCCGCCGGGTGGACTCCGCGGCGAAGCGTTCGGTACTGCTCGCGGACTCCCGCAGACTCTCCGTCGACTCCCGCGGGGCCGCCGAAGCCTTGGCGGGCGTCGCGGGGCCGCGGGGCGACGCGGCGGTCGCGGCGTCACTGCGGCTGCGCCTGGACACGGCCGGCCCCGGGGAGGCCGCCGCCCGCGTGGCGACGCTGCGGGGGGACGAGCGCACGCCCACGGTATTGGGGCCGGAAACGGAGTTCGTCGCCGCGGTCGCACTGGCCCGCTTGGCGGCGGAGGCCCGCGCGGCGGAGCGGGGGGACCTCGCCGATCGGCTGCTCGCCCGGTTGCGGCGGGACGCGGACCGGGCCGTCGCCGTCCACGGCGGGCCATGGGCGGCCCGGGCGGCGCGGATCGCGGACCTTGCCGGTCGCGCCGCCGGGCTGCCGCCGGCGGTCGCCGCCGCGGTGGAACGGGCGGACGCGCTAGAGGCCGCCGGTGCTCCCGACGCTCCCGCCGCCCGGCTCGCGGCCGCCCGGCTCGCGCTGGCGGCGGGCGTCGCCCCGGACGTGTTGCTGCCGTTGATCGAACGGGCCGCGACGGCGTCCCGGGATGACATGGTTGAATTGCTGTCCGAAGCCCTGACGGACGCGGAGCCGTCGGCGGGGGCGGCGTCGGCCCATTTGCAGCTCTGCTCCCTGCTGGCGGAGCGGTTCGAACGACGCCCCACCCCCGCCGCCCACCGGGCGTTGGCCGACGCCCTGAACGACCACCGCGCCCGCTTCGCCGCGTTCCCCACCGCCGCCGCCGCGACCTGGCGGCTGGCCCGGCACGAGGAAGTCCGCGATCAACGTTCCCAAGCCCTGCCGCTGTACCGCGAGCTGCTGGACGACCCGGTCCGCGGTCCCGCCGCCGCCGCCGGGCTGGCCCGCTGTTATGAGGGGATTCTCACTTGGCTGAGCGAACAGGAAACCGAGGCCCGGGCCACGGGGGAACCGACGATCGCCCTCGCCCGGCGCCGGCAACGCACGGAACGCCGGGCCGCGGCGGTGGAGGAACTGGTGCCGCTGGTCGCCGCCTCCTTGGACGCCGACGCCAAGGCCGACGCCCCCCCGCTGGTCGCCGCGGCCCGGGTCGAACTGCAACTGCGGACCGCCCGCGTGCTGCTGGACGGGGACGAGCCGACGGCGGCGCTCATGCCGGCCGATGCCGACGTCGCCGATCGGCTGCTGACCGCGGTGCGGGCGGCGGCGGGGCCGCGGACCAAAGACGACCCGCGGGCGGCGTTCTGGCGGGCCGCTCACCGGGAGGCGACGGCCCGCGGAGCGGTGACGGCGGCCCGGCGGGGCCGGTTCGCGGAGGCCGCCCGGCTGGCCGCGGCGGTCCCGGACGACGCCGCGGCGCTGCTGACGATCTCCGCCGGCTGGGAGGACGCGGCCCGGTCCCCTTCCGGCGGAACCGCCCCCCCGGCGTTCGCGGCGGCCCGGTCGGCGTTGGCGGAGCGGTTGCTGAGCCTGTCGCTGTCGGACGACGAACGCCGCACGGTGCGGGTGCGGGGGGCGGCGGCGCTGCTGGACCGCGGGGAGCCGACCGCCGCGGCGACCGAGCTGCTGGCGGTGTTGGAAGCCGGGCACGACCCGCAAATCGCCGAACTGGCCGCCCAGGCGGTCGCGGCGAGCCGTTCCCCGGAGGTGGCCGCCGCCGCGTTGGCGGCGTGGCGGCAGGCGGAGGCGGCGGAAACGGACGGCTCCGCGGGCTGGCTGACCGCCCGGGCCCGCCGTATCGCCGGCCTGCACGCCGCCGGCCGCACCGACGAGGCGGCCCGGCTGCTGGCCGTCACCCGCCTGCTGCACCCGGGCCTGCCGCAGGCCGACCCCGCCGCCCGCCGCCGCTTCGCCGCCCTGGGCCGGGCCCTGGGCGAACCGACCGGCGTCGCCCGCGGCCTCCCCCCGGGCGACGCCCGCCGCCCCGCCCCGCCACGGTGGTGAGCGGGGTTCCGCTCGAAGATCGTGAGCCCGAAGCGCAAGCGAGGCCGGGTGAGGCTGCCCTGCGTGCACGTCTCGGCTGGCGCCTCGGGCTGCCAATCCTGAGCGCCGGACCGTGAACGGCGTTCGCAACTCACCGCCCCCTCACCCCCGGCCCCTCTCCCCCAAAAGGGGGGCGAGGGGGATCCGAGTCCAGGCGCGTGACGTTTGGCTGGGGCGGGGGGCAGAATGGGGGCGGTCCGCGGTCCGACGTGAACGAGCCTCCCCGCATGACAGCGTTCCCCCTGCCCCGCACGTTGGCGGTTGTGGACACCCACACCGCCGGGGAGCCCACGCGGGTCCTCCTCGATCTGGACGGCGCCCGGTTTCCGACGCTGGCGACCGGAGCCGCGGTCGAGCGGCGGGCGCGGTTCGCCGCGGAGTTCGACGCCCTCCGCAAAGCCGTCGTGGAGGAACCGCGGGGGCACGAGGCGGTCGTCGGGGCGGTCGTGCTGCCGCCGGCGGAGGCGGGCAGCGTCGCGGCGGTCGTGTTCTTTAATAATCGCGGGCCGCTGGGGATGTGCGGACACGGGACCGCCGGCGTCGCCGTCGCCCTGGCCCACGCGGGGGCGATCGACCCGGGGACGCATCGTCTGGACACCCCCGCCGGCCCGGTGCCGTTCACGCTGCACGACGACCGCCGGACCGTGACCCTCACCAACGTGCCCTCGTTCCGATACGCCTCGGGCGTGGAAGTAGACGTCGGCCGCGGGGGGCGGTCGCAGCTCGTCGTCGGCGACGTGGCCTGGGGCGGGAACTGGTTTTTCCTCGCCGACGCCGCCGGCCGGGCGCTGGAACCGGGGAACCTGGGCTCCCTGCTGCACGCCACCAAGCGGATCAAGGCGATGCTCGCCGAACAGGGCGTGACCGGCGCCGACGGGGCGGAGATTGACCATGTCGAACTGTGTGGCCCGCCCGCCGACCCGGCGAACAGCGGCCGGAACTTCGTGCTCTGCCCCGGCGGGGCCTACGATCGCAGCCCCTGCGGCACGGGCACGAGCGCCAAGCTGGCCTGCCTCGCCGCGGACGGGAAGCTCGCCCCGGGGGAGGTCTGGCGGCAGGAGAGCGTGATCGGCAGCCTGTTCGAGGCCTCCTATCAACCCGGCCCGCCGACCGCCGACGGCACGCCGACGGTCCGCCCCGCCCTCACCGCGACCGCCTTCGTGACCGGCGAGAACCTGCTGCACTTCGACGCGGCCGATCCCTTCCGCGGCGGGTTCGTCTGAGTTCGTCTAAGATCGCGCCCCCGGGAGGGCTCGCTCCCGGCGCCCCGTCCCCCACGGTTCGCCGCCGCGGCGTTGCCTGTGATGTCTGATGTGATGCCCGAAGCGCCCCCGGTGGTCATTATTGGCGGTGGCGTCGTGGGCGCCGCCTGCGCCCATTACCTGGCGGAGGCCGGGCGCCGGGTGACGATTCTGGAGCGGGACCGCTTCGGGGCGGCGTGCTCGCACGGGAACTGCGGGTTGCTCTCGCCCAGCCACGTGCTGCCGCCCGCCGGGCCGGGGGTGTTCGCGGAGGCGATGCGGAACCTGTTCCAGAAGGACGCCCCGCTGCGGGTCGCCCCGCGGTGGGACCCGCGGCTGTGGCGCTGGCTGCTGGCCTTCGCCGCCCGCTGCAACGAATCCGCCGCGGTGGAGGCCGGCCGGGGGCTCGGCCCGCTGCTGGCCTCCTCCCGCTCGCTGTACGACGACCTCGGCGGGACGCTGGACTGCGAGTTCGAACCCCGCGGTCTGCTGATCGCCTTCCGCGAAGCCGCGGCCCACGCGGGCTACGCCAAGACCGACGCGCTGCTCGCGGAGCGGTTCGACCTGCCCGCCCGCCGCCTGGAGGGCGCGGCGCTGCGGGAGTTCGAACCGGCGTTGAAGCCCGAGGTCGCCGGCGGCTGGTTCTACGAGGAGGACGCCCACCTGCGGCCGGACGCCCTGATGAAAAGCTGGCGGGCGGCGCTGACGGACCGCGGGGTGACGATCCGTGAGGGCGTCTCCGTGACCGGCTTCCGCGTCGAGGACGGCCGGGTGCGGGGGGTTCAATACACGTCGGATAAGGGCGCCGGCGAGGAGCCCGCGAGCGCCGCGGTGGTCGCCGCCGGGGCGTTGACGCCGGACTTTCAGCAGGCCCTGGGCCTGTATGTGCCGGTGGCGCCGGGCAAGGGGTATTCAATGACCCTGCACCTGGACGAGCACGGTCTGGACCCCGCCGCGGCGCCGCGGATGCCGTTGTTGTTGCCGGAGGTGCGGGTAGCCGTCACCCCGCACGCCGGCGGCCCGGTGCGGGGGGAGGACGGGGTCCGTCGCCCGGCGGCGCTGCGGCTGGGCAGCATCATGGAGTTCGCCGGCTACGACCCCTCGATCGCCCGCCGCCGGCTGGCCCTGCTGACCCGCGGGGCCTCCCGGTTCCTCAACGTCCCCGCCGAGCCGCCGGCGGACGACCACCCCACCGGCGACAACCGCTGGGCCGGCTGGCGCCCGATGACGCCGGACGGCGTCCCGCTGATCGGCAAGGTCCCCGGCGGCCGTGGGCAGCGGGCGGAGAACCTGTTCGTCGCCGCCGGACACAACATGCTCGGCCTGTCGCTGGCCCCCGGCACCGGCCGCCTGATCGCCGAACTGGTCACCGGCGCCGAGCCGCACGTCGACCCGGCCCCCTACGCCCCGGGGCGGTTTTCGCGGGGGTGAGGGCGACGCACGGTTCACCCGCGTCCGCTCCGAGAGAGTGAGCCCGAAGCGCAAGCGAGGCCGGGTGATCCTGCCATGCCTGCACACCTCGGCTGGCGCCTCGGGCTGCCGATCCTGAACGCCGAACCGTGAACGGCGATCGGGCGCCGTTGCCCCCTCACCCCCGGCCCCTCTCCCCAAAGTTGCCCCCTCACCCCCGGCCCCTCTCCCCCAAAAGGGGGCGAGGGGGGAACGACGACGGCGTGAACTGCGGGTCCTCTCGGCGGTCGGCGGGGGGAAAGGGGAGTTTCGATGCCCGCCGCCGCCGAGCCCGTCGTCCGGTTGGCGGTCGTGTGCGCGGCGTTGTGGCTGGCGGCGAAGGGCTGGGCGGTCGCCGTCGGACCCGCCCGGGGGCCGTGGCGGCGGGAGGCGCTCTGGTGGCTCTGGCCGGGGTTGGAGCGGCGGCGGTTCCTGTTCGGAACGGCCGAGCCGCTGGCGGAGGGCGAGTGGCTCCGCGGGGCGGCGTTCACGCTGCTGGGGGCGGGACTGTTTCTGCTCGGCGGGCGGCTGACGGAACAGGGCGAACCGCTGATCGGCGGGCTGTGCGCGGCGGTGGGGTTCGTCTTCGGGCTGCACTTCGGGGCGTTTCATCTGCTCGCCCTCCTGCTCCGGCGGGGCGGGATCGATGCGGAACCGCTGATGAACCGCCCGCTGAGCGCCGCCACGCTGGCGGAGTTCTGGGGTCGGCGCTGGAACACCGCCTTCGCGCGGCTGACGCATGACGCCGTCTTCCTCCCGCTGGCCCGGCGATGCTCACCGGGGGTCGCGTTGTGGGCGGGGTTCGCCCTCAGCGGGGCGGTGCACGAGGCGGCGCTGACCCTGCCGGTTTATGACGTGCCGGGCGTGTTCTACGGCGGGCCGTTTCTCTATTTCCTATTACAGGGCGCCGGGGTGACGCTCGAACGGCGACTGCGGAAAGCCGGGCGCTTGAACGGTGTGACGAACCGCTTATACGCCGCGGCGTGGCTGATTCTCCCGACGCCCCTGCTGGTCTCCGAGGCGTTCCTCACGGAGGCCGCCGGGCCGGCGGCGGCGTTCACGCTCTCCGTGATCGGACGTTGAGCAGACGTGCTTCCCCCCTCCACCAACCCGAAGCGTCAGCGAGGGCGTCGGCCGCAGGCCGACGTGCTGCGCACGCCGGCTCCCTCGCTGACGCTTCGGGTTGGTGATCTGCGTGAACCGACTTCGACCACGATTGTAAAATGACTCTCGAAACCTGTGTGCGGCTGGCGGGGATCGGCCAGTTGGGCATCTTAATTGCCTCGGCCCTGGTGCCGTTTCGGTTGGAATGGAAGACGGCCCTCGGCGGTTTGCCGGGGCTGCATCGGCAGATGTATTGGACCTACGCCCTCTATACGTTCGGCACGATTCTGGCGTTCGGGTTGATCGCCGCGGGGCTGCCGGGGGAGTTGGCCGCCGGCACCCCGCTGGCCCGGGCGGTGTGCGGCTACCTGGCGCTGTTCTGGGGGGCGCGGCTCTGTTTACTGGGCGCCTTCGACGTGCAGGAACACCTCACCGCCTGGTGGCTGACGGCGGGGTACGTCCTGCTGAACGTCCTGTTCGTCGCCCTGTTCCTGATCTACGGGGCGGCCGCGACGCTGTGAGCAGCGGGGCGGGCGACTTCGATATGAGCCCGAAGCGCAAGCGAGGGTCGGAGCCGTCCACCCTCGCTTGCGCTTCGGGCTCACAGAGAAACCGCGACGCTGCGCGGGGCGATGCCCTACTCGGCGACCGGCGCGTTGGGGCGGTCGGTGACGTCTTCGACGGTGCCGACGCTGCGGATCGGGTGGCGGCCGTCGAAGCCCTCGGCGAATTCGACGATGGACCGCCAAGCGACGTGCCGCACGGCGCCGTCCGGCCGGACGATGCGATGGTTGGCCTCGTAGCGGCCGCCGGTGTGCGGGCTCAGGGAGCGACCGATCGCCACGCAGATCGGTTCGCGGTCCTCGGGGTGAAACAGCTCCAGCACCTCCGCCAGCGGGCGCTCGTCCGGAGTGTCGTCGGGCAGGCCGAAGATGCGTTTGGTGGCGCCGTCCCAGCGGACCGCGTCGGTGCGGGCGTCGAAGTCGAAGGTTCCCAGACCGGCGGCGGCGAGGGCGCCGCGACCGCGTTCGATCTCCGCGGCGAGGCGGGCCCGTTCGCTCATCTCCTCGGTCACGTCCCGCAGCACGCCCACGCTCCGCCGCGGCGTGCCGTCCGGGCTGAACTGATACTCTCCCGTGGCCCGCACCCACCGCAACGCCCCGTCCGGCCGGATGATCCGGTGCAGCACGTCGGTCGACAGCGGGGGCGGCGCGACGGCGGACGCCGGGTCGTCGCCCGGTGCGCCCGCGGCGGACGTCCGCTCCGCGAGAAAGCGGGCGGCGTGGCGGTCGGCGTCCAGCCGGGCGGCGTACAGCTTGGGCCAGTCCAGCGGATGCACCCGCGCCCGCAACTGCACCGTGGTGGGCGGGGCGTCGAACCCGCCGTAGATCTTCAGCGCGTGCGCCGACCACGCCGTGGCGCCGGCCATCAGATCGAAGTCGTAGACCCCCATCCCGGCCGCCACGACCGCATCATGCGACGCCTCGGGCGGCGCCACCGCGGTCTTTGCCCGGCCGTCGTTCATTCGGTCTCGTCTGAAGGTGTCTGTGATCGCGCGGCCGCCGGCCTTGGCAGGCGAGCGGGGAGGCGCGGCGTCCGACTGGGCGGCCCGGTCCGTCGGGAGCGGCAGCATGACAGAGGAAAGATCGTACCGTGAGGATCGACGAGGAGGACTTTACGCGACGGCAAAACTTCGGGAAACCGAAGTTTCGTCCGCCGGCCGCGGCGGTTCGTCCAGCGGCGAACCGGCCAGCGGCGAACCGGTTAGTGGTAGTCCGGCCAGCGGCGCCAGGCGAGGTCCCAGTTCGTCCACAGGTGCATCAGACTTAACAATAAACGCACTTTGGCGACGTGAGCCTGCGACAGCGCCGGGCCCTCCTCCGGGTTCGCCCGGGCGGCGGCGGCGAGGCCCCACTGCTCCCCCAGCGCCTTGCACAGCCCGTCCGCCGACAGGTCCTCCGGCGGGGCGTCGCCCGTCGTCGACGGCTCGGCGCGTTCGTCCGGGTCCTCCGTCAGACCGGCGTCGAAGGCGGCGGCGAACAGGGCGAACAACTGGTCCCGGTACGGCACGACCTCCGGCGGCCGGGTCTTCTTTTCACACTCCTCCAGCACCGCCCTGACCTGAGCGAGGATCTCCTCCGCAAAGTGCGGATCGTCCGCGGCGGGCAGCGGGAACGGTTCGGAGGCGTTGGAGAGCGAATCGGACATGCGGGCGAGTGTATCGGCAAGACCCCGCCGCGTAACGCTTCCCTCACGCGGAGGCCCCGCGGGGCCTCCGCGTTACGGCGTCGCGTCCGCGGCGCCCGTCGCCGGGGCTGTTCCCTCCGGGGCGGGGAACGCCGGCTCGCCGCGGACGACGCGGTCCACGGCGGCGTCGAGGAACCGCAGGGCCGGCGGCAGTTCGGACAGCCCCCGCCCGTTCCCCCCCTGCACCGGAGGTCCGAGCAGGTCGTACCAGTCGCCGTACTTCGCCACGGTCACGTCGCGCAGGGCGTCGACGCCCACGGGGACCAGCAGCGTGAACCCGACGTTCGGGTACGTCGCGACCTCCGCGGAGTGCGGCTTGAAGTGAATCCGGTCCCGCAGCGCCGTCTGCCGGGCCGGGTCGAACGCCGGGGCGAGCGTCGCCCAGAACTCCCGCTCCCACCGTTCGGCTTGGGCGTCGAGGCTCGGGAAGCGGAACTGCACCGCCCCGTCCTCCCGTCGCTCCGCGGTCACGCCGGCGGCGATCGCCTCGCCCCACTGGCGGCGGACGGCGTTGGCGGCGTCGGTCAGCACGATGGCCTGGGCGTCCGTCAGCCCGAGGACCCGCCGGTCTTCGGCGGGCACGCTCAGCCGGCCGTACCACGGGTCGTTCGGACTGCGATGCAGCTCGAACACCGGGCCGGTGTACGTTTCCAGACCGGTCGGCGCCGGATTCGATTGGACGTCGGCGGCGGCCTGGCGGGCCTCCTCGGCGGCGGGGTCCGGGAACGCCGGTTCGCCCCGCTTGACCCGCTCCAGCGCCCCCTCGAGGAACCGCAGCCGGGGCGGCAGGGTGCGGGCGGGGGTCTCCGCCGATTTCGCGGGGATGTGCTGGCGGCCGGTCGCATAAATCGTGTCGTACCACTCCCCCTGCCGGCCCAGCGTGATCTGCGTGGTGTACGTCCCGACCGGCAACAGCGAGGTTTCGGTGGGGTTCGGCTCGACGACGCTAGACGGCATATCGTTGCCGAACATCAGTCGCTTCCGCAGGGCCGTCTGCTGGGGAACGCTCAGCAGCGGGTCGACCTCGTCGTAGAACTCCCGCTCCCACCGCTGCTCCCGCTGAAAGAGGTCCGGGAAGCGGAAGGTGACGGAGCCGACCTCGTTGACGGTCGCCGTCGCCTCCGCGGCCACCAGCGCGGCCCACTCGCGGCGGACGCGGTTGGCGGCGGCCTCCAGCCCCTCGACCTGCCCCGGGTTCAGCTTCAATCCGTCGACCCAACTGGGGGTGAGCCGCAGCCGGGCATACCAGGGCAGGTTGTTCGCCCGGTCCACCTCGGCGAACACCCGCCAGGACAGGTGGCGGGCGAGGTCCGGCATGGCGGTTTGGTGCGTGCCGTCCGCGGATTGGCCGACCACGACGTTCGCGAAGGCGTCCGCGGTCGATCCTTCCTCAACCCGCTGGCTCCGGTGGGTCCCGTGGGAGACGGCCCCGTCGGTCTCCAGGTGCGGCGACGTCCACCACCACAGGGCGGCCAGCAGCACGACCGTCGCGGCGCACACGGCGGCGACCGTCTCCCCCCACTGCCGGCGGCCGGTCTCCGGATCGACCCGCGGACGGAACACCCGACTCAGCCCGGCGCCGGTGTCGTGCGGAGCGCCGGGGGGCGGTTCGGGTCGCATCGGCGGGGGAACCGGGCCGCGGCTGAGCCGGCTGAGCTTCACCCACAACAGCACGGCGAGACCCAGCCCGATCACGCCGCCGGTGACGGAGGCGAGGGCGACGTTCAGATCCTGTTCGCCCTGCGTCAGCCCGGCGGCACCGTCGAACTCCCAGTACCACACGCTGATCCCCCCGCCGAAGGCCGCGGCGAACGTCCCGACGATCAGGGCCGCGGGCACCAGCCAGGTGCAGAATACCGCCAGCCGGCGGCCGCGGACCGGCGGGTCGTCGCCGCGGGCCCGTGAGGTCCGCACCTGCCGCACCGCCGCCCAGCCCAGCAGCGGGACGGTCAGCGGGGCGGCGACCGCCGCGCAGCTCAGGGCGAACAGAAAGAGCAGCACGAGCGGGGGCACGTCGTTCGGCCCCGGGGTCGTTTCCACCGTGACGATCCAGCTGAGCCCCGCCGCGGGGATCGTCAGCAGCCAGACCGCCGCCCAGATCGCCGGTCGGCTCAGCCCGCCGGGCAGGGTGCGGACGATCGGCCAGCGGCTGACGATCCCCACGACCGCCCCGACGCCGCCCAGCGTTTCGCCCCGCTCCGAACGCCAGCCCCAGCCCGGCGGCCACCAGATCGGCGCCGTCTGCCGCCGCAGCGTCACCCACCCCGCCGCCGCCAGCCCGAACGGCGCGCCCCACAGCGGGACCTCATCCCCCCCGAACAGGATCGCCAGCGGCAGGGCGATGAAGGCGGTCGCCGCGGCGGTCCACAGGGCGGTGACGAGGCAATCCCACACGTCGACCAGCCAGACGGCGGAGTCGATCTGCACCCATTGTCCGTCGCTCGCCTCCCAGGCGTTCGACGCGAACCAGCGTTGCCAGGCCGTCGACGGCCGCTCGGTCGGTCGAACCGACAGCAGCATCCCCCCGACCCCCCGCACGCCGCCGCCGAGCATCGCGCACAGCAGCCCGACGACCAGCGGATCGTCCGCTCTCGGTCCGTAGTGGAAGGGGCTGGCGACGACCAGCGCCACGCCCAGCGCCAGCGCCGCCCCGGCCAGACCCACCAGTAGGGAGGCGACGACCCGCAGGTTCCGCCGCACCTCCGCGGCCCGGCGGGCGTCGGGGGCGTTCGGGATGGCCCGCGCCGCCGGGTCAGCGTGCTGAGGAACCGCCGTCGCCGGCCGCGGCGACGCGGGCGGGGGATCGGGAACCGGGTCGAGCGGCGGGCGGTCGTACCAGCCCCACACGCCGGGCCACCAGGTGGGCGGCTTGGTTCCCGCTGCGGTTTGCCACACGGCGAGGCCCACCGCCACGAGGCCGCCGCCCAGCGATCCGGCGTAGGCATCCGTCTCGAGCACCCTCAACGCCAGCCCGGATCCCGTGCCCGCCGCCGTCGGCAACCAGGCGGCCCCCAGCAGATCCCGCAATGCGGGGCCGAAGAACCGCCCGGCGCCGCCGGGGTCGTCCGCCCGCCGCGCTCGCTCCGCGACGGCGAACGTCAGGTGAAACAGCGTCCCGAGGAGCGCGGCGATCGTGCCTAAGGCGACCAGTTCCTCCCAGGCGGGACCGCTGGCGAGGAACAGGGCGACCAACACGCAGGTCGCTCCGCCGACCGCCGCCAACCCGCCCGCCGCGGCCAGCGCCCCGGCCCCCGCCCGCTGGCCGTACCCGCCCCCCGCACGGAGCGGCGCCGCCCCGCCGAGCGTCACCCGCACATTGCCGGAGGGCGCGCCGCCTAACGGCGACGGCGAATCAGGCGAACCGGGCGAGGGGGAGAGATCGAGGTCGCCGATCTGCGGGGTCGCCGGGTCGTTGGGCAGGCCCAGGCTGTCCACCGCGGCCCGCACGTCGGAGACGCTTTGATACCGCTTCGCCGGCTCCCCCTCCAACGCCTTGAGGACGATGTCGTCCAGGCGGACGTCGGGATCGCCCTTCCCCTTGAAGAACCGCGAGGGCGGGGCGAAGCGGCCCAGTGGCAGTTCGCCGGTCAGCAGTTCGTAGAAGACCACGCCGAGGGAATAAATGTCCGCCCGGTGGTCCACGTCCCGCGTGCCGCGCATCTGCTCCGGCGCCATATAGTGCGGCGTGCCCATCGCCTGCCGTGTGCCGGTGAGGGTCCACGGCGTGCCGGTCGCCAGATCTTCGCCGCGGCCGAGCTTCGCCAGGCCGAAGTCCGCGATTTTGACCGTCCCGCGGCCGTCGTCGCCCTTCGGATCCAGCAGAATGTTCTCCGGCTTCACGTCCCGGTGCACGATCCCGCGGGCGTGGGCGAACTGCAGCGCGGCGCAGATCTGTCGCACGATTTCCAACGCCTTCGCCGGGGCCACCGGCCCGCCCCCGTCGTCCGCGGCACGCTGCATGACGTCCCGCAGGTTCGCCCCGTCGACGTATTCCATCAGGAAATAAAAGAGCCCCTCCCGCGGCTCCCCATTGGGGCCGGGCGGCGGGGTCGTCTGGCCGAAGTCGTATACCTGCACGATGTGCGGATGGTTCAGCCGGGCCAGCGTGCGGGCCTCACGCAGGAACCGCTCCGCGAAGGCGTCGTCGCGGCCGACCTCCGGCGGGAGCACCTTCAACGCGACCACCCGGTCCAGCTTCGCCTGCCGGGCCTTGTAGACCGCCCCCATCCCCCCGCGGCCGAGCATCGCCTGCAAATCGAGGTCGGGGAAGTGCTCCGCCAGTTCCTCCAACCCCGGCGCCACGAACCGCCCCGGGGCGCCCGCCGTCGCGGACCCCAGCTGCGACATCAACCCGCCCGACAGCAAACACCGCGGGCACAGCCCCGCCGGCGCGTCCGCCGGCAACGCGGAGCGACACTGCGGGCACCGCTTCCCCGGCGTCGGCTCCGTCGCTCCCGCGTCGTCCGGCCCCGGTTCGGTCGGCCCCGGGTCGGTCGGCCCCGGGTCGGTGGGCGAGGCGCCCGCGGGGTCGGTGAGCGGGGCGGCCGGGGGTGCGGTCGGATCGAGCGACATCTCCGGGGTCGAAGCGGCGGCGGACATGGGCGGGGGGCGAGCGAGCGGGACGGATCACCAACGGATTACGGAACCGCGGCCCAAGGTTACGCGAAATCCGCGCGGCCCGGCGGAATCGCCGACGACGGGCCGCTATCCTCCCCCCGCCCGCCCCCAAATACGTCCCCCGCGACCGCCATGCCCGCCACCGCCACAGATGCGCCCATCTGGTTCGTGACCGGCTGTTCGAGCGGCTTCGGCCGGCAGCTGTGCGACGTCGTGCTGGAGCACGGCGCCCGTCTGGTCGCCACCGCCCGGGACGTCTCCTCGCTGAGTCACCTGCCGGACGACGAATCGCGGGTTCTTGTGGCCCCGCTGGACGTCACGAACCGGGCCTCCGTCGACGCCGCCGTCGCCGCGGCCCAAGAGCGGTTCGGTCGGATCGACGTGCTGGTGAACAACGCCGGCTACGGCCTGTTCGGCGGCATTGAGGACACCCCGGACGCCGAGGTTCGCCGCCAATTCGACGTGAACGTACACGGCCTGCTGGACGTCACCCGGGCCGTGCTGCCGGTTCTCCGGGCTCAGAAATCCGGTTATATCCTGAACCTCTCCAGCGTGGCCGGGCAGGTGGCGCGGGCCAGCACGGGGTTCTACGCGGCGAGCAAGTTCGCGGTCGAGGCGCTGTCCGAGGCGCTGCGGGAGGAGGTCGAACCGCTGGGGATCAAGGTCACGCTGATCGAGCCGAGCGGGTTCAAAACCGATTTTCACGGCCGCAGTCTCGCTGCCCCGAGCGCCGAGGGGGCCGACTACGCACAGACTGCCGCCGCCGGCCGCGATCGGGTGCGGGGGATGGCCGGCAATCAGGCCGGCGACGCCCGCAAAGCCGCGGAATTGATGTGGCAGGTCGCCCAACTGTCCGACCCGCCCTTCCGCCTGCCGATGGGCGAGATGGCGGTCGACCTGATCCGCGCCAAGCTCGCCGCCGTCGCCGCAGACGTGGACCGCTGCGAACCCAGCGCCCGCAGCGCCGATGGGGACGGGACCTTAGTTCCGCTGACATAACCGACTCCGTTTAGCGGGAGGAGTGATGGGGGAGGAGGCACGCAGGCGTCGTCACCCCATCACCCCTCCCTCCTCCCCGAGACCTTGCTCCTTACCACCCGCCCCGCCCCCTCCCAATGCCCACCGCACTCGTCACCGGCGGCGCCGGGTTCCTCGGCTCCCATCTCTGCGACCGGCTCGTGGAGCGGGGGGACGACGTGATCTGCGTCGACAACTTCTACACCGGCTCCAAGCGGAACATCCGCCACCTGATCGGCAACAATAACTTCGAGGTCGTCCGCCACGACATCGTGCACCCGCTCTTTTTAGAAGCGGACGTCGTCTACAACCTCGCCTGCCCCGCCAGCCCGGAAGCCTACCAGGCGAACCCCATCAAGACGATTAAAACCTCCACCGTGGGAATGGTGAACGTCCTCGGCCTGGCCAAGCGCTGCGGCGCCCGCCTGCTGCACACCAGCACCAGCGAGGTCTACGGCGACCCCGAAGTCCACCCGCAGACCGAGGATTACTGGGGCCACGTCAACCCGATCGGCCCCCGCAGCTGTTACGACGAGGGCAAACGCGTCGCCGAGAGCCTCTGCGTGAACTACGCCCGGGAACATAAAATGCCGATCCGCATGGTGCGGATCTTCAACACCTACGGCCCCCGTATGGACCCTAACGACGGGCGGGTCGTCAGCAACTTTATCTGTCAGGCGCTGCGGGGCGAACCGCTGACGGTCTACGGCGACGGCAGCCAGACGCGGAGTTTCTGCTTCGTCAGCGACCTGATCGAGGGCATCCTCCGCCTGACGGCCTACGACCCGCCGGCGGACGAATTGAAGGAGGACGGCGCCGCCCCCGGCCCGGTGAACGTCGGCAACCCCGGCGAGTTCACGATGCTGGAACTGGCCGAGGCGGTCCTGAAGATCGTCGGCGGCAACAGCGAGTTAAAGCACCTCCCCCTGCCCACCGACGACCCCAAAAAGCGCCGCCCGGACATCACCAAGGCCAGGCGGCTGCTCGACTGGGAACCGCAGGTGAGTCTCGAAGAGGGCCTGAAGCCGACGGTCGAGTTCTACCGGGAACGGCTGGGGCTGTAATCGGCGGGCCGGGTGCCGGCGGGGCGGGTTGAGGCGCCCGGCCGCGGCGCACGAAAACGGGCGGGGCGGCGCCAGCGCCGCCCCGCCCGGGAGCTGTCAACGGGGTGACGGGTTCGACTCAGAGCTTCGTGTTCGTCTCGCCGCCGTCCTTCGTGCCCAGGGCGCCCCAGACGCCGTAGGGGCTCTGCCCAGCGACCGGGTTGGTGGCGGTCAGGTTGCCGGTGTCGACCGTCTCGCTGATCGACTGGACGGAGCCGTCCACCATGCCGACCTGCACGATGCCGTTGTGGTAGCTGCCGGCGCTGTACATCCCGCGGCCGCGTCGGTCGTAGAAACCGCTGTCGGCGCAACTCGGGCCGTTCGGGGGCACGATCGTGTGGAAGCCGGTCACGTCCGCGTACGACGTGGCGTAGGACTTCCCGCGGTCGTCATCCGGCGTATTGCCGGTGCGGGGGTAGAACCCGGGGTTGGCCGGGTCGTTCACGTTCACGTCGTCCAGGCAGTACTGCTGCGGGTTCTCGTAGCCGCCGCCGGACTGCGGCAGGCTGGCGACGCGGCCGACGCCGCCCTTCCACCGGTACCGCTCGGTCCGGCCGATCTCGCCGAAGAGGATCGTGGTGGTCGTGCCGTCGCGGGCGTCGGCGAAGCTGCTGTGCACCGCTTTGTAATCCCGACCCCAGTGGCCGACGGACATCCCGCGGGACCGCTGAATCGCTTCGCTCTGGTTCGTCGAGAAGGCGAGGCCGTTGTCGCCGTAGCACATCGCGTAGTTGGAGTCCGCGTGGCCGGTCGGCACGGTGCTGTCGGACGGGCAGAGCAGCACCGACATCTGATAGAGGTAGGGCGGGTAACCGTGCCCGCCGCCCGGTTCCGGCCACGGACCGAACGCCGGGTACGTTTGGTTGACAGACCCGTCGGCATTGTAGGTCGTCAGCGGTTTGGACATCTGGTTCCACAGCGCCGTCTGGTCCAAATAGGGTGCCAGCCGCGGGAACGCGCTCACGAACCCTTCATTGTTCGACCCGGGACCGGAGGTCCCGCCGCTGGCGGCCGGGAACACCTTGTAGGTGCTGTGGTAGTTGTGGAACGCCAGCCCGATCTGCTTGAGGTTGTTCTGGCACTGGCTGCGGCGGGCGGCTTCACGCGCCTGCTGCACGGCGGGCAGCAGCAGGCTGACCAGGATCGCGATGATCGCGATGACCACCAGCAGTTCGATCAGCGTGAAACCCGATCGCCGGACGGAGCCGACGCGGCGGGGGAGGGGACTCATAAGGGAACTCCGAAGGGATGGAACTGTGGGGGCGGCGAGAACCGCCGACCGGGGAAAAGTGAAGGAACAAACCGGCGACGCCCCAGGCGGCTAGCGAAGAAACCGTGCCAAGGGGACTTGACGGTGCCCCAAACTTTAGGACTGGCCGATGGGTCTTACAAGTCGAGAATGGACCATTGGGTTACCCCTCCATGGCGGCCAGCCTACCCCCGCAGTACGATTCTCGGATTCCCCTGTTTTCGGGCAGGCCGATCACGCCGGCCCCCTCTTCACCTTCACATCGAAGACCGCCGGTATGTCGCCCCGCCTCGCCTCGCTGTTCGCCTTGCTGTTTCTCCTGTCCGGGGCCGTCGCCGGGTGCGGCGGGGCGGTGGAAGACGGGCAACTGGAAGCCCCGGAAAGCGAACTGACTGAGGAACAGCGGCAGGAAGTGATGATGGATTCCTCCGCCGCCGCCAAGTACGCAGACTGATCGCGCCCCGATCGCCCTCTCGGCCGGTCTCGCGAGATGCCCTCCGCCTCGCCCGGTTCGTCGGGCTACTGGCGCTCGGCTGGTGCGTGATGTGCCTCACGCATGAGTTCGGCCATCTGCTCGGCGGGTGGCTCGGCGGGGGGAAGGTGCAATCGGCGTGGTTGGGGCCGTGGCCGCCGCCGTATTCGACCTTCCAACCGGACCCGCACCCGGCGCTCACGCTGTGGGCCGGGCCGTTGTTCGGGTGCGTGGCGCCGGCGCTGCTGGCAGGGCTGATCCGCCGGCGGTGGGCGTGGTTCCTGGCGGACTTCTGCCTGCTGGCGAACGGCTGTTATCTGGCGGTGTCGTGGCTGACCGACGACCGGCTGCTGGACGCCCCGCGCCTGCTGGCGGCGGGGGTGTCGCCGGTGTGGATCGGGCTGTTCTGCCTCGCGGCGTGCGGCGTGGGCTACGTCCGCTTCCGGGCCGCCTGCCGGGCCGTCTGGGCGGGGCCGAGCCCGGCGTAATGACTATGATTCAACTGCGATTGCCATGACGCGACGCGTCAGTGGTGAGCCCGGAGCGCAAGCTCCGGCCGTGCGTCGTTCAACCTCGGCTGCGCCGACGGCCGGAGCTTGCGTTCCGGGCTTACATGACACGCCGCGGCCCTGTGCGTCGGTCCCGTCAGCGGCGTCCGAATGAAAACCGCCCGCCCCGGGAGGTCCCGGGGCGGGCGGCGGACGAATCGGGTTGAGGCCGCGGTTCAGAAGTCGCCGGCGACTTCGTTGCCGGAGCGACTGCCCAGCGCGCCCCAGGTGCCGTAGGGGCTCTTGCCGGAGGTGACGTTGTCCGCGTCGTCCTTGAGGGCGCCGGTGTCGATCGTTTCGGAGAGGAACAGCACGCTGCCGTCCACCATGCAGAACTGCACGCCGCCGGTGTGGTAGCTGGTGGGGGCGAGGATGCCCTTGCCCGTGCGGTTGCCGTCGTTGACCGCCCCGCTCCGTACGCAAGAGGGGCCGTTGGGCGGGCTGATCGTGTGGAAGCCGCCGGAGTACTCCGCGTTGGAGTCCGCCCACGCCTTGCCGCGGGTCGCCTCGCCGGCCGTCTTGTAACGGCCGGGGTTAGCGGGGTCGATCACGTCGGGGCTGTTAATGCAAACGCTGTAGGGCGTATTGAAGGCGGCGTACGTCGAGCTGGTTTCCGGGCCGGGCCAGACGAGCGGGGTGTTCGTGTTCACGGCGCCGAGGAAGCTGGTCGGATCGTCGGTCCGCGCGGTTTCGCCCAGCAGCAGCGTATTGACCGTGCCGTCGCGGGCGTCTTTCATCCCCAGACAGATGTTCTGCGAAGAACTGCCGAAGTTCGCGATGCCCATCCCGCGGCTGCGAATCCGGGCGGCCGTGGCGTTCCCGTCCGGGTGCAGGCCGTTGTCGCCGAAGTTCAACCCGTAGTTGGTGTCCGCGTTGCTGACGGGGTCGGTGCCGTCGGTGGGGCACAGCAGGGTGGCGATCTGCATGGTCCAGGGCCGATAGTTGCTGTCGGCAGTGCGGGGGCCCATCGCGGGATAGTCGATCGTGCCGTCGCCGTCCTGATCCAGCGGCTTGGAGATCTGGTTCCACAGGGCCGTCTGGTCCATATAGGGCGTCAGCGGGACGAGGAAGCTCAACCGGCCGTCGTTGTGTTGCGAACCCTTGGTCGTCCCGCCGCTGGCGGACGGGAAGACCTTATAGGTGCTGTGATAGTTGTGCATCGCCAACCCCAACTGCTTGAGGTTGTTCTGGCACTGACTGCGGCGGGCGGCTTCCCGCGCCTGCTGGACGGCGGGCAGCAGCAGCGACACCAGGATCGCAATGATCGCGATGACCACCAGCAGTTCGATTAGCGTGAAGCCGGACCGGCGCGGCCCCTCCACGCCTGAAGACCTCGGGGTTGAACGGAAAGACGACATCAGGAGCCTCGGAAAGGACTGAGGAAAGGACGATGGGGAAAGGAAAACGTTTCAGAGCAGACCGAAAGCTCATGGCGGAGCCGCCGAACCGTCGAGTCGCTTTGGGGGAAGGCGGGGAACCCCGCCGAGGCCGTAGGGACGTCCGGTGGAACGTCAGAAGGACACCCTTCAGTGCTATCGGAACCGGCCGATGGTCGCAATGAGCATTTTGGGCGTCCAGTGAAGCCATGACAATTTCAGAGCATCCCCCGGGCGACGATGCGTGGGCGGCCCGGGGCGGTCCAGGCGGGACAAGGCCGGGGCGATGCGTTCTCATGGCCTCGTGCACGGCACCTCTGTCTCAAGCGGCGCCGTGCACGATGCCGTTGTCCCGTCCGTGTCGTCCCGTCCGTCCGTCTTGAGAATCGCCATGCTCCGTCGCTTCGCCCCCCCGCTGACCGCATTGGCCCTGCTGTTCGGCACCGCCGCGCTGCTCGGCTGCGACAGCGCCCCCGAGGGGCCGTTGCCCGCGTCCAACGACCCGATCGAAAACCCCCCGCCGCCGGAACCCCTGCCGCCCGGCGAAGCCTGAGCCGCCCGCCCGGTCGCCTGAGGGATCGCTCGGGCGGACCCGGTCGCCGCCGTGTCGCCCTTCCCCCTGCGGCGGGGGTTTCGCCGGTGGGGATCGGGCCGTTCCGCCTCGCGGCGCGCGGCGTGGGTTACGTCCGCTTCCGGGTCGACTGAGCGGCGGGATGGACGAACGGGGACGCTGCGGAACGCGAAAACCGCCCGCCCCGGGATTCCCGGGACGGGCGGGGGACTCTGGCCAATTGAGCTGAACGGAGTCGCGAATCAGAAGTCGCCGACGGTTTCGCCGCCCTCCCGGCTGCCGAGCGCGCCCCAGGTGCCATAGGGGCTCTTGCCGGACAGTTTGCCTTTGGCGGCGAGGTCGCCGGTGTCGATCGTTTCCGAGATAAACCGCACGCTGCCGTCCGCCATGCAGAACTGGGCGCCGCCGGTGTGATAGCTGGAGGCGGAAAGCAGTCCCTTGCCCGCACGGCGGCCGTTGTTGGGGTCGTTGTTCGCCCCGGTCCGCACGCAGGAGGGGCCGTTCGGGGGCAGAATCGTGTGGAAACCGGTGTACTCGGCGTTCCCGCTGGACCACGCCTTGCCGCGGGTCGCCTCGCCGGCGTTCTTATAGAACCCCGGCTCCGCCGGATCGACGACCTCGTCGAGGCACATGGTCTTCGGGTTGTCGAAGCTCACGGTGGAGCCGGACCACGCCAGCGGGCTGGAGATGGCGACGGCCCCGATGAAGCTGCGGTTATCGTCGCTGCGGCCGATCTCGCCGATCAACAGCGTGTTGACCGTCCCGTCGCGGGCGTCCCGCAGACCGATGCAGAAGACGTCCGACGTGCTGCCGTAGTTCATAATCGACATCCCTCGGGATCGGGCCGGCGCGTTCGCGCGATTTTCTTCGGCGGTGAAACCGGAGTCGCCGGCGCTGATCGCGTAGTTCGTGTCGGCGACGCCCGTCGGCCGCGTCCCGTCGGAGGGGCACAGCAGGCTGGAGATCTGATTGGCCCACGGCGGGTAGTCGTTCGCCGTCACCGACGGCCCCATCGCCGGCCACGGAGTCCCGGTGCGGGCGACCCGGTTGCCGTTGGCGTCGAGGTTGAACGCCAGCGGCTTACTAATTTCGTTCCACAGCGCCGTCTGATCCATGTACGGCAGCAGCGGCACCAGATAGCTCAACCGGCCGTCGTTGTGCAGCGCACCCTTCGTCGTCCCGCCGGACGCCGACGAGAACACGCCATACGTGCTGTGATAGTTGTGCATCGCCAGCCCCAACTGCTTGAGGTTGTTCTGGCACTGGCTGCGGCGGGCGGCCTCGCGCGCCTGCTGGACGGCGGGCAGCAGCAGGCTCACCAGGATCGCAATGATGGCAATGACCACCAGCAGTTCGATTAGCGTGAAGCCGGGGCGGGGCGATCGACTTGCAGAACGGGAGCCGGGATGTGGGGCGGTCATGAGACTTCGGGGAAGGAAGAGAAACGAACCCGCGGGAGACGCGGGGCCAGAAAGATCAACTGAACAGCCTGATGCAAAAATCCTGCACCACCGGCATCATAACAGTGTGTACTGATGTTTCAAGGCGCCACCGAAATCGTTCCGGGTCCCCCCCAACGCCTCGCAGACGCCGCTGTCGCGCCCGCCGAGTAAGAGACCCGTTCCGCCTCTTGCCGCCTCTTGGAATCGGTTTGGACCCGGCGATCCGGGCGACGTAGCGTCTCGCTGATGCGGCAGCTAACAGTGAGGAGCGTCGTGGCTGACGGCCGCGGCGTTCCGTCCTGTTCCCCCGTTCGATCCGATTCATTTCGGTCCTGGACATGCTCCACCGCTTTGCCTCCGCGCTAATGCTCCTGTCCCTGGCGTTCGCCTCCATGTCGCTCACCGGGTGCGGCGACGCAGAGGACGGCGTCGTGCCGCCTTCCAGCGACCCAGTGGAAAACCCGCCGCCCGGAAAGCCGCTGCCCCCGGGGGAAGTCTGAGCGGGCGGGCGCGGCCAGCCGACTTTCTCTTCGCAAGGCGGATCGGTTCTGCGATCACTCCGCTTCCCCGTAGGCCGACGGCGAGTGCGCGATGAAGATCCGTAACAAAACCCTGAATCGTCTGCTGGCCGTCTTCGCGGCCCGCCTGCTGACCGTCTGGATGCGCACCTGCCGCGTCGAAGCCTACAGCGTGGCGGGCGCCAGTCCCTTCGCCGGGCGGTTGGGAGAACCGGGTCGGCCGGCGGCGTGCGGCCGGTTCCGCACCGTCGCCCACGACCCCGCGGCGCCGCACACCTACAGCTTCTATCCGTTCTGGCATGAATGGATCGTGCCGTACGTCTTCGTGCGGCCGCACGCCCAGATGGCGGGCTTGATCTCGCAGCACCGCGACGGCGGCTACCTCGCCGACGCCATGACCGCCGTCGGTTTGAAGACCGTGCGCGGCTCGACCAGTCGCGGCGGGGCGGCGGCGGTGAAGCAGATCATGGACGAGTGCGCCGACTGGGACCTGGGCATCACCCCCGACGGCCCCCGCGGCCCGCGGCGGGAACTGAAACCGGGCGTCGCGTTTCTGGCCAGCCGCACCGGCCGACCGATCGTCCCCACCGCCGTGGCCTGCTCCTCGGCGTGGGTCGTGAAGGGCTCCTGGACGGATCTGGTGCTGCCCAAACCCTTCAGCCGCGTGGTGTTCTGCGCCGGCGCGCCGCTGACCGTGCCCCCCGACGCCGACCGAAACGAGTTGAACGCCTGGTGCCGGCGGATCGAAACGGCGATCGCCCAGCAGGAGTCTCGGGCCGGCGTGATCGCCAACGGCGGCGCCGACCCCGGCATCCCGACGGCGGCGACGAGCGGCGCCGACGCGCTGGACGACTCGGCCCCGGTGCGGCGGGCGGCCTGACGCCGAATCGGAAGCGGCGGGGCGGGCGAACGTGCGGGTGAACGCCGTCAGCCCCGGCCCGCTCCCGCCGCTCTCGCGGCGGCCGCCGTCGGGCCGGAGAATCCGAGGCGCCGGGCCGGCCCCGAGGCGTCCGGGCGGGGAATTCGACTCGGCCACTAGTCGGTCCGGTCGGTCGCGGGTACACTCCTGCTCGCTCTTGCCCCGCTCCGGCCCGGGTTCTGCCTGCTTCGCCCCTCGAATCGCTCGGGGGAGGCGACAGGAGAGACACCGGGACGAACGCGGAGGGGGCACCCCCTGACGGCCGCCGGCACGTTCTCCGTTCGGAGAACCTCTCCGGCCCCGGAGTCCTCTCCTTCCCTGGAGACCTCCGGCGTAACGCCGTCTGATCCGATCGGCTCCGGGATGCGCCCCGGCCGACGATCATGGGACTGGCGGGCACTTCGGCGAATCGCGGATCGAACCCGCGCGCGGCCGGCATACCCGCACCGCGCGCACCTTTTCGATCGCTTTTTCAACGAATCACGCTTCCGGTCTGCCATGAATACTGCCCTGCTCTCCGCGTCGCCGTCCTCCCAAACGGACGACGACGCCCCCGAATCCGCCCGCCCCGAGCACGTCGAACCGCAGGCGGTCGAGGCCGCCGCCGACGATCTGCCCGCCGACAGCGAAGCCGCCGACGCCGACAGCGAAGTCGCGGAAAGCAACGTCGCTGACAGTAACGTCGCGGAAAGCGAAGTCGTCGGCGGCGCCGCCGAGGTCGTCGTCGAGGACGACGCCCCGCCGGAACCGCACCTCGAAACCGCTGCGCTGCTGAACGACGCCCCCCCCGCCTGCGGCGCCGGCGAACCGCCGATCCCCGCCGTCACGCCGCCCGCCGCCTCGTCGGCCCCCGCGAAACCGCAAGCGGACGTCGCTCCCAAACAGGCGGACGTCGCGCCCAAGAAGGTCGAACTGAAGAAGCCGGAACCGCAGCCGGAGCCCAAGCCGGAACCGGCGCCGAAGTCCGGCTTCGCCAAGCTGGGGCTGTCCGCCGCCCTGCTGAAGGCCCTGGCGGAGAAGGGTTATGAAACGCCCACCCCCGTGCAGGCCGAGGTGATCCCCGCGATCCTCGCCGGTCGGGACGTGCTCGGTCAGGCCGCGACCGGCACCGGCAAAACGGCCGCCTTCGCCCTGCCGCTGCTCGACCGCATGCGGATCGCCGAAACCGCCCCGGACGCCCCGGACGAGCGGCCCGGCCCGGCGATCTTCTGCATGGCCCCCACCCGCGAACTGGCCGCCCAGGTGGCCGAGGCCTTCCGCGCCTACCGCGGCGAGATGCGGGTGAACATCCTCACCGTCGTCGGCGGGGAGTCCTTCGGTCCGCAGCTCTCGGCGTTGCGCCGCGGCGTGGACGTCGTCGTCGCCACCCCCGGCCGGGCCCTGGACCTGCTGAAGCGCGGCAGCCTCGACCTCTCCGGCCTGCTGGCCTGCGTGCTGGACGAGGCCGACGAGATGCTCGATATGGGCTTCCAGGACGAAATCGAGGCCGTCCTCGATTTCACCCCGCCCGGCCGGCAGACCGTGCTGGTGAGCGCCACGCTGGCGCCGCGGATCCAGGCGATCGCCGCCAAGCACCTGTCGAACCCGGTCCGCATTGAGATCGGCAAACCGCAGGCCGCGAAGGGCGAGGACGCCCGCGTGGTGCACAGCGCCCACTTCGTCCGCCGCCAGGAGAAGGCCGCCGCGATCGACCGCATCCTCGAAGTGGACGGCGCCGGCCCGACGCTGATCTTCTGCCGGACCCGCGGCGGCGCCGACGACCTCACCACCGAGCTGAACCGCTGCGGCCGCCGGGCCGCGGCCCTGCACGGCGGGCTCACCCAGGACCAGCGGACGAAGGTCGTCGAACGCCTCCGCGGCGGGACGTTGAACGTCGTCGTCGCCACGGACGTCGCCGCCCGCGGGCTGGACGTGCCGGAACTGACGCACGTCGTGCACGCCGACCTGCCCAACGGCCCGGAACCCTTCGTGCACCGCTGCGGCCGCGTCGGCCGGGCCGGCCGCGTGGGTCGGGTGGTTTCCTTCCTGCACCCCAAGGAACGGTTCAAGCTGGTCCAGTTCGCCCGGGCCGCCAACGCGGACGTGGCGATCACCGACCTGCCCGCCGCCGACGACGTCGTCACCGGGCGGTTGAAGAAGACGCGGGCCGCCCTGCAGGATGCGGCGACCTCCCCGGCGTTCGCCAAGCTGCGGGAGCAGCTCGGCCCGCTGCTGGCGGAACTCGATAAGGAGTTCGGTCCGGAAACGCTGGCCCTGGCGGCCGCGGCGCTGGCCCACCGCACGGCGTTCGGCGAGGAGCCGGTCGGCGAACTCGGCGCCCCCGGCCCCCGCGACAGCGGCGGCCCGAGCGACGGCCCCCGCGGCAAGGGCGGCCCCAAGTTCAGCGGCGGCCCCGGCGGGTCCAAGTTCAAGAGCGGCCCGAAGTTCGCCGGCAAGGGCGCCCCCCGCACCCCCGGCCCCTGCCCCCCGGGCAGCGCCCGCCTGTGGGTCTCCGCCGGCCGCGACTCCGGCGTCCGCCCCGGCGACCTGGTCGGCGCCATCGCCGGCGAAACGCACCTGAGCGGCGGCGACATCGGCGCGATCACGATCGCCCCGAGCTTCAGCCTCGTCGACGTCCCCCAACAGGCCGCCGACACGGTGATTCAGTCGCTGAGTCGCGGCGGCCTCCGCGGCGACAAGGTGACCGTCCGCCACGACCGCCAGGCGTAACGTTTGCGGCGGATCCGACGATCCGCCACGATCCGCAAGTTCCCGTAACGCCGAGGCCCCGCGGGGCCTCGGCGTTACGTCTTGGAATGACGCGGGCGATGGCGGTGGGCGGTGGGAACGCCCTAAGATCGCCGGCGTCCTTCCCCGCCTCGCAGGTCGATTCATGTTCGCTCCCCGCTTCCCCCGCCGTCGTGCGTTCGCCCTCTGTCTGATGGGGGCGGCGGTCGCGCTGGCGCCGCACGCTCCGGCCGGCACCGACGACGGGGACGCCAAAGCCGAGGGCGAGTGGGTCAGCCTGTTCGACGGGAAGACGCTTGAGGGCTGGACGCCGAAGATTCGCACGCACGCCGTTGGCGAGAACTACGCGAACACCTTCCGCGTCGAAGACGGCCTGCTGACGGTCTCCTACGACGGCTACGACGAGTTCAACAAGCAGTACGGCCACCTGTTCTATAAGACCCCCTATTCGCACTACCGCATGAAGTTGGACTACCGCTTCGTCGGGGACCAGGTGAAGGGCGGCGAGGGCTGGGCGCGGCGGAACAGCGGCGTGATGGTCCACGGCCAGTCGCCCGAGAGCATGGGCAAAGATCAGGAGTTCCCCGTCTCTATCGAGGTCCAGCTGCTCGGCGGCGACGGCCGCGGCAAGCGCTCCACCGGCAACCTCTGCACGCCGGGCACCAACGTGGTGATGGACGGCGAATTGAAGACGAACCACTGCTTCAATTCCACCTCCGAAACCTACCACGGCGACCAGTGGGTCACCGCGGAGATCGAAGTCCGCGGCGACCAGGTCATCCGCCACTTCATTAACGGCGAAGAGGTCTTCAAATATGAAGCCCCGCAACTGGACCCCCGCGACGGCGACGCCAAAAAGCTGATCGAAGCGGCCGGCGGCGAAAAGCTGCTCTCCGGCGGCACGATTTCGTTGCAGTCCGAAAGCCACCCGGTTCAGTTCCGCAACATTCAAATCAAAGAACTGCCGGCGGAGTGAATGACCGGCCCCGTCGTCCCCCCTCGCCCCCTTTTGGGGGAGAGGGGTCGGGGGTGAGGGGGCGGTGATTCACGAAGACTATTTACCGCCCGTCCGCTCACCCGTCGGCAGGTGGTCGCCGCAGAGAGCGGGGGCGTAGGAACCGTGCCCCACCCTCACCCCCGGCCCCTCTCCCTCAAGGGAGAGGGGGGAAGAGGCCGCATAGCTCACACGGTCACTCACTCACGCCCAGCCGTTCGACGGTGGTGAAGCGGCCTTTTTCCATGCTGCCGCCGCCGAGCAGCAGGAACGACGGGGCGCCGTTCTCGCCGGGGGTCGGCAGGAGGCGGTGGAAGAATCGGGGGTTCTCCAGTTCGCCGAGGTTCTCCCAGGCGTCAGCGCCCGGGGTGAGGCGCTGGACAAGGCCGGTCAGCGTCGTGGCGTAGACGGCGCCGTTCACCGCGTAGGCGGCGCTGCCGAAGCCGTCCATGCTGTCGCCGTTGAGTTCCGGGCCGGGCAGCCAGGTCTTCGTGGCGACGTCGTAAATATCGACCCGGCGGGTCGTTTCGCCTTCGGGCAGCATGCCGCCGATGTGATAAATCCGGCCTCCCCCACCCGCTTCGGGGACGGCGGCGACGGAGTTCGCCCGCCGCGGCGCCGGGGGCGTGGGCAGCGTCTCCCACTTCAATTCCTCGGCGTTCAGGTCGGCGACGTAGCCGGAGCCATGCCAGGCGGCGCCCTCGTCGCCGGCCATCATCCAGCCGCCCAGCACATAGACTTTGCCGTTCAAGACCGCGGCGTCGAAGCTGCTGCGGCCGCCGGGCAGGTCCGGGAGGTCCTTCCATTCGCCCGCTTCGGGATCGTAGTGGGCGACGGTGGGCATGGAGTGCAGATCGTCGTCCTCCTCAATCGAGTTCCGGGCCGTGAAGCCGCCGATGCGGACCACGCCGCCCTTGGGGTGCGGGACGAGGGCCAGACCCTGCAACTTCGGTCCGCCGGGCAGGTCCTCCCAGCCGGCGGCAGTGTCGTCTAATTTGAGGCGGCGGAACTCGCCGGACTGCTCGTCGGTGGAATATTTATGCGGCGTGCCGGGGTGACCGCCGTAGTAATAGAGGTAGCCGTCGGCCACCGCGGCGCCGAGGCTGGTCACGCCGACCGGCAGGTCGGCGCCGGGCACGGCTTCGACGGAGAGCTTCGCCGCCGCGGCCTGTTCGGGGGCGGGCGGCTTCGCGGGGGCGGCCTGGAAGTCTTTGGCGGAGAACACGGCGGTGGCGTAGCGGCGGGTTTCGGAATAGTTCGTACCGTCGTACACGCCGGCGCCCGGCACGGTCACGTTCGCCCGCACGATCAGCAGGCCGGCGTCGTCAATTTCTTCCTGGGTCAGCGTCACCACGCCGTGCGCGTCGGCGGTGTAATCCTCGCCGCCGAGGTCCCCGGACGCGTTCACCTCGGCCCCGGGGACCGGCAGGCCGGCGGCGATCACCTTCAACTTATTGCCCGGCTCCGCCACGACGGCCAGCGGCTGCGTGTTGAGCGCGGCGGGACGACCGGCGCCGGCGGGGCCGGCCTTCATCGCCGTGGCGGCGTAGTCCAGGAAGAACGCCGCCCCCTCGTGGCTCATCGCCCCGTAGGGCAGCGACAGCGTATAGACCGTGCCGGCCGGGTCGGCGGCGACGTCCGCGGTCAGGGCGCCGCCGTCGGCGGTCAGTTCCAGCGTCTCGCGGGCGCCGTCCGGCGTGTGCCGGACGACGGTCGCCTTCTGCAGGATCGGCAGATATTCGGGGTCGTCCTCCTCCGGGCCTTCGCCGAACGTCAGTCGCAGCGTGGGGGCGTCGCCGTCGTCCTGGACGGTGAGGAAGGGGAAGTGGGCCAGCGCCGCGGCGGGGGCCAGCAGGGCCAGTGCCACGGCGAGGGAGGCGGTGCGGAACACGGTTCGAGCGGCCAAGGTGAGGATGCCTGAGGGGGGCGGGGAGCGGGGGGATTCTAACGGTCGCGGCCGCCGGGCGGCCGGGCGAACTGTCGAGGCGGAGAGTTACGGCGTGCGGGTGAGCGGGAAGTCGAAGCGGTTTTCGCCCTCGGCGGTCACGTCGCGGCGGAGCGTGCTGCGGACGTGATAAACCGCCGGCAGCGGCCAGGGGCGGGACGGGCGGGCGGAACGCAGTCGGGCCAGTTCGGCGGGCGAGAGCTCCGCGTCCCCGGGCGGGCGGTCGGGGTCGGCGGAGACGATTTCCACCCGATAGGCGCCCGGCACGGGACCGACGGCGGCGGGCACGGCGTATTCGCCCCCCGCGATCGCCGCGCTGGTCCGCGGACCCGGGGCGCCCTCGACGGGGACGAACGTCACCGTGCCGGCCGGCAGCGGGGCGCCGTCGACCGTCACCGTGCCGCGGACCGCGACCTGCGGCGGGCGGTCGCTCCCCCCGCACCCGGCCGCCAGCAGGGCGGCGAGGGCGGCCGCCAGGGCGACGACGGCGGAGGGCGCGATCCCCGCCGCCGGCGTGCGGGGGGCGAGGAGCGGCTCCAGCCGTCCCGAGAACTTAATTCTCAGCGGTCTAATTCTCATCGATCACCTCCCCGCCGTTGCGGCTGGCGAAGGCGTCCAGCAGGTCGGCGTCGACGAAGTCGCCGATCAACCGCACCGACCCGTCGCCCAGGGCGAAGTTCACGCCGGCCTGGTGGTCGCTGCGGAAGGAGCGGCTCATGTTGCGGGCGGTCGCCTCGTCGGCGTCCCCCTCGTCCTTCGGATTGAAGAAATATTCCGTCGTGCAGGCGGTCGAACCGACGAAGGGGTTGGCCCAGTAAGTGAACGAAAACCGGCTCTGCCCCGCGCAGTCCGCGGCGCCGACGGCCGTGGAGAACTTATAGCTGGGCAGGTTATAGGCCGTTTCGCCGACCATCACGGTATTCGTCGTGCCGTCCTGGAACTTGGCGATGGAGGTGTAGCCGTCGGCGCTGTCGCTATACACCAGGGCGCCGTTCTGCCGCGGGGCGGGCGCCGGCGGGCCGAAGGCCCAGTATTGGTCGTAGTCCTCGGACCCCATATTCACCGCGTACGTGCCGGGGGCGCGGCCCTGATCGTCCTGACAACTCGGCACGCTCCGCTGAATCGCGGCGCTGGGGCAGAGGAACGTGGCGATCTTCTGCCCGCTGACCTCCTGATTGACCGGATCGCTGTTGGGCCGGTTGAAGTCGTAGAGGGCGAACTCGTTCCCCTTGTCGAGTTCCGGCAGGATCATCGTGAAAAAGCTGCCGCCGTAGAGCGTGGGGTAGGACCCGCCCTGCGAGTTGATCGTGGGGAAGCGGTTCCAGGTCCCGTGATAATTATGGGCGGCGAGGGCGATCTGCTTGAGGTTGTTCTTGCACTGGCTCATCCGGGCCGCCTCGCGGGCCTGCTGGACGGCGGGGAGCAGCAGGGAGACCAGGATCGCAATTATTGCGATCACCACCAGCAGTTCGATCAGCGTAAAGCCGCGGCGGACGCCGTGCGGCGGGAGAGCGCGAAGGCGGGACATATCGGAAACCTGCGAGGGGGAACGGGGGCGGGAGAACGCCGCCGTCTCGCTCGCTGGCCGGACCCGCGCGTCGTCTGAGACGCCGGCATCCGTCGGCTCGCTGGCTGGACGGGGAGGTTGAGATTGCGTCTCAACCTCAGGGACGCCACACTATCCGCACCCCGACCTGCGGAAAAGCCCGCGGGCGGCGAATTCCCTCCCACCCGTCGATCGGCCGCCCCGATGCCCGCTCCGCCGACGCCTGATCCCCCTGCCCCACAGGGCGAAACGCCGCCCGAGCAGGTTGTCGAAGCGCCCGCCGCCGCGGCTCCGGCCCGGCCGGGACGGGTGCGGTTCGAGGATCTTGCCGGCGGGGCTGTAGAGATCGAGGTGGAGCACGCCGGGCAGATCTACCGCCTGCGCCGCACCCGGGCCGACAAGTTGCTGCTGACGAAGTGAGGCGAGACGTCCCTCCGTCCGTTCCCCCCTCTCCCTCGAGGGAGAGGGGCCGGGGGTGAGGGGGGCGAACGGTTCCCCCGCGACCGCTCTCTGCGGTGAGACGCCTGAAGAAGAGCGGGCGGACAGTGAACGGTCTTCGGGCGTCGCTGCCCCCTCACCCCCGACCCCTCTCCCCCAAAAGGGGGCGAGGGGAGGACGGATCAGCAAAGCCCGAGCAAGGTTCGCCGCACTCTTCCCCCCTCTCCCTTGAGGGAGAGGGGCCGGGGGTGAGGGGGGCGAACGGTTCACCCGTCTCCGCTCGTGCAGTGACGGCCCAGCCGGCGGAAGAGCGAGCCGGACGGTGAACGGCGATCGGGCGCCGTTGCCCCCTCACCCCCGACCCCTCTCCCCCAAAAGGGGGAGAGGGGGGACAGGACTGCGGACGCTGGGGAGAAGAGCGGTCACATCCCCTCCCGGTCGCTATTCCGCCGCCGCGGCGAAGTGCGGTTTGAGGGCTTGATACAACTGGCCGTACGCCGGGTAGAGGGCGTCGTATTGGGCGGCGACGGCTTCGTTCGGCGTGATCCGCTCGGTGACGGAAATGGTCGCGTCGCAGGCGGCTTCGACCGATTCGTATTCGCCCGTGCCGGCCATCGCCAGCAGGGCGGCGCCGTAGGCGGGGCCTTCCAGGGCGTTCGTCACGGTGCAGGGTTCGTGATAAATATCGGCCTGCAATTGGCGCCAGAAGGGGCTCTTCGCGCCGCCGCCGCTGAGGCGGACCTCGCCGATCGGCACGCCCAGCTGTTGAATAATTTCCAGGCTGTCCCGCATGGCGTAGGTGACGCCCTCCAGCACGGCCCGGCCCAGGGCGGCCCGGTCGGTGCGGAGGTTCAGGCCCACCCAGGCGCCGCGGGCGTGGGGGTCGGCGTGGGGGGTGCGTTCGCCGGAGAGGTACGGCAGGAAGTACAGCCCCTCGCAGCCGGGGGGGATCTCCTCGGCCCGCTGGGTGATGCGGTCGAAGGCGAAGTCGCCGAGGTCCATGCACAATTGATTGCGGAACCACTGCAAACTGCCCGCCGCGGACAGGATGACCCCCATCACGTGCCATTTGCCCGGCACGGCGTGGCAGAAGGTGTGCGCCCGGCCGGCGGGGTCGAACTGCATTTCGTCGCTGTGGGCGAAGACGACGCCGCTGGTGCCCAGCGCGGCGCTGACCACCCCGGAACGGACGATGCCGTTGCCCACAGCGCCGGCGGCCTGATCCCCGCCGCCGCCGACGACCGGCACGCCGGCCGGCAGGCCCATCGCCTCGGCCGCGGCGGCGGTGAGGCGGCCGGTCACCTCCTGGCTCTCGTACACCGGGGGCAGCAGGCCCGGGTCGAGGTTCAGTTTGGCGAGCAGTTCGTCGCTCCAGCGGCGGTTCGCCACGTCGAGCAGCAGGGTGCCGCTGGCGTCGGAGACCTCGGTGGCGAACTCCCCGGTGAGGCGATACCGCACGTAGTCCTTCGGCAGCAGGACGGTTTTGAGCTGGGCGAACCGCTCCGGCTCCTCGTCCCGCAGCCAGAGAATTTTGGGGGCGGTGAACCCGGTGAGGGCCGGGTTGGCGACCATGCGGATCAGCTCCTCCCGGCCGCCGGCGGCGTCGGTGATCGCCTCGCACTGGGCGGCGGTGCGCTGGTCGTTCCAGAGCAGGGCCGGCCGAATGACTTCGCCCTGGGCGTCGAGGAAGACGCTGCCGTGCATCTGCCCGGACAGGCCGATCCCCTGCACCTCGGCCGGATCGACGGAGCCGTCGTTCACCAGTTGGCGGACGGTGGCGACGGCGGCGTCGGCCCAGTGGCGGGGGTCCTGCTCGCTCCAGCCGGGGCGGGGGGTGAGGAGGGGGTACTCCACGGCGGCGCTGCCCAGCAGCGTACCGTCGCCCCGGACGGCCAGCGTTTTCGTGCCGCTGGTGCCGATATCAATCCCGAGGAAGACGGACACGGGCGGGCTCTCGGCTGCGGACGACGAACGGGAAGGCCCCGACGGGCGGGAACGCCCCACTCTACCCGCCGCCCCGCCCGGCCCGGAACCGTGGCCGAAAGAACCGGAGCGTGCCCAGCCGGGCACGCTCTGCGGGGGGATTCTGCGGGCGACTCCCTGACGCCCGGCAACCGTCGCGGACCGCGTTGCGGACGGCTCACGACCCGGCGGACAGGGCTGGGGAGTTCCCACCCCGCCCGCACCAGACCCCTCCCGCGGGGAGTCGCCTGGTGCAGAATCCCTCCTGCCGCCGGACGGCGCCGGCGGGGTGAACGCATCAGGGACGGCTTCAGAGGAGGAACGCCCCGTACCCGCCCCGTCCCTAACGCAGGCTCCGGTTCGCCCCGGCCGGCGGTGGCGAAGAATCGCATTGGCCTTTGTAGATTGGTCGGATAGAATCGAACAGTCCCCTTTCTGGGGGCGTTGCTCGGTTCTGACGTTGCTCGGTTCTGACGTTGCTCGGTTCTCCGGAGGCGGTGACCCGTCCGGGTTTCCACCCCCGCACAGCCTTCTCTGTCCACTCTTCCCTTCCGACCCCGGACGCACTTCATGCCCTCCGCCCCCCTGCCGCCCAACGTACGGACGGTTCGCCGCCGCGGCTTCACGCTGATCGAACTGCTGGTGGTCATCGCGATCATCGCGATCCTGGTCTCCCTGCTGCTCCCCGCGGTGCAACAGGCCCGCGAGGCCGCCCGCCGCAGCCAGTGCCAGAACAACCTCAAGCAGATGGCGCTGGCGATGCACAACTATCACAGCACCTACAAGGTCTTCCCGGCCGGCAAGGGCGGGTCGCACGACAACGGCTCCACGCCGCGCGAAACGCACGGCGCCGAGGGCTGGTCCAGCTTCATCATCGCGCTGCTGCCCTACATGGACCAGACGGCATTGTGGAACCAGATCAGCAGGCCGTTGGCCGTGAAGCCCGACGGCTCCGTTCAGAACCCGCCGTTCGCCCCCGGCGGCGCCTACCCGGACTTCTCCAACTACGGACCCTGGCGCAACCAGATTTCGTCCCTGCTCTGCCCCAGCGACGGCTCGGAACCGACCGGCGTCGCCGATACCAACTACGGCGGGAACTGGGGCGACAACGGCCGCAGCGGCCGGACCGTCAACCTCTCCATCGCCCGCGGCATGTTCGCCGGCGACCGCGGGGTACGCGACCGCCGCCTGCAGTTCAGCATCGGCGACGCTCGCGACGGGACCGTCAACACCCTGCTGATCGGCGAGATCGGTCGCGACAACGGCAACCAGGCCTTTCAGGGCGGCTATATGCGGGGCGTGAGCTTGGCCACGATCGCCGGCGGCAACGGCTACTCCGACCCGTACGTCGAGTGCCTGCAGGCCGTCGACGACCCGAATCTCCCCGGCACCTACGGCGGGACCGGCACCTACACGAACAATCGCGGTTCCTACTGGACCGCCGGCGGCGTCGCCGCGACCGGCTTCCACACCATCCTGCCCCCGAACGGCCCCAGCTGCGGCCCGGGCGGAGACTCGTGGAACGGCATCCAGGACGGCTACGGCATCTACTCCGCCGGCAGCTACCACACCGGCGGCGTCCAGGTGGCGCTGGTCGACGGTTCGGTCCGGTTCATCTCCGAGACCATCGACACCGGCAACCTAGAGAACTCCTCCCTCAACGCCAACGTCACCAAGGGGCCCAGCCCCTACGGGACCTGGGGCGCCCTGGGCACCCGCGGCGGCGGCGAGGTCGTCAGCGACTTCTGATCCTGTCCGGGCCCGTCCCGGCAACGACACGGAACGGCGACGTTCCAAACCGCAGACCGGCCCGGGGACGCACGTCCCCGGGCCGGTTTTTTCGATCCGCGTCTCCGCCGTCATGCAGGGCGGGGTTTCGTCAGATCAGGGGTTCGGGTCGCCGACCTCCTCATCCGCCACCGGATCGGGAACGGTCACACCGCCGCGATCGCCGGAGCGCCCCGTCAGGACGACGGTCGAAAACGCCCGTGGAGCAAGGGCGAGAGCCGCAACCGTCGAACGCCGCTTCCGGGAACGGTCGCCGACGCCCGCCGCTCCGCTCCGAAATCGGCGGGCGGACCGATTCGGACAAACACCCCCTGATATTGGATTGACTTTTGGGTACTCTTTGGTCCCATGAATCGAAATGCGTTGACGCGTTTTGCTTCAGGACCCGCGGCGGCTCGGTCATTTCGACCGCTCCTGGTCGCTGCGTCACCCATCCCACTCGTTGGGTTCTCTCCTTCCGCAGAGGAACACGATGTCCATTCTTCGCCCCGCACCGGGGAACTCTCTCGCTGAAGGAAGCCGCCGTCGCGGCTTCACGCTGATCGAACTGCTGGTGGTGATCGCGATCATCGCGATCCTGGTCTCCCTGCTGCTCCCCGCGGTGCAACAGGCCCGCGAGGCCGCCCGCCGCAGCCAGTGCCAGAACAACCTCAAGCAGTTGGGGCTGGCGATGCACAACTATCACAGCACCTACAAGGTCTTCCCGACCTCCAAAGGCGGGTCGGACGACGGCGGCGGTCGCGCCCGCCCCTACGGCAGCAACGAGGGCTGGCTGAGCTTTATCGTCCCGCTGACGCCCTTCATGGATCAGACGGCGTTGTGGAACCAGATCAGCAAGCCGATGTCCGTCCTGCCGGACGGCACCGTCCAGGACCCGCCCTACCCCGCGGGCGGCTCCTACCCGGATTACAGCAGCTATCCGCCGTGGAAGAACCAGATCTCCTCGCTGCTGTGCCCCTCCGACTCCGCGGAACCTGCGGGCGTCGCCGACACCAACTACGCCGGGAACCTGGGCGATAACGGCGCCGGGAATAACTCCACGAACATGAGTCGGGCCCGCGGCATGTTCGCGGGGGTCCGCGGCGGCAACCCGAAGCACTTCAGCCTCGCCGACGCCCGGGACGGCACGGTCAACACGCTGCTGATCGGCGAGATCGGCCGCGACAACGGGGCCGAATCCTTCCAGGGCGGCTACCTGATGGGCGCCCCCATGACGCCGGTGAACGGCGACAATACCACGCCCGACGCCTACACCGACCCCAAGGCCACCTGCCTGGACATCGCCGAAGATCCCAACGTGCCGGGGACGTACAACACCTCCAGCGGGTCTTACACCTACGCCCGCTACCGCGGCGACCACTGGTCCGCCGGCGGGGCCTCCGCCACCGGGTTCAACACGATCCTGTCGCCCAACGGCCCCAGCTGCCAGCAGTCCTCCACGGCATGGCACGCGTTCGTGACCGGGCTCGGCTTCTTCAGCCCCGGCAGTTACCACACCGGCGGCGCCCAGTTCGCATTGTGCGACGGTTCGGTCCGGTTCATCTCCGAGACGATCGACACCGGCAACCTCAGCGCCACGAACCCCCTGAAGGGCCAGAGCCCCTACGGCACGTGGGGCGCCCTGGGCAGTCGGGCCGGCGGCGAAGTCGTGGACGACTTCTGATCGCCCGGCCGCGGCCGCGACGCGGTTTTCACGCCCACGCCGCCCCGGGGAACCGTGCGTTCCCCGGGGCGGCGTGCTGCGCGTCGGCGTCTCGACGACGGCTCGCCCGGCAGGCGGGCCGCCCGGCGGGCGGGCTCAGGCGGGGGGTTCGCTCTGGCCGTCGGGTTCCACTTCCTCCGGCGCGGTCTCCCCGCCGCGATCTTCGCTGCAGCCGGTCAGGGTGAGGGTCGAAAACGTTAACGGGGCGAGCGCGAGCGCGGCGAAGGCCCAACCACGCAGGAGCGAGCGATCGGAGGCGGAACGGGGCATCGGGGTCTCGGGAAGGCGGGGACATTGGTGAGAGCGAACCGAGCGGTCCGCCCGTCGGCGACGAGCTTATCCGCCGCCCCCGGACCGGGCGACCGCCGCCGCGAAACCGCTGCGGCCCCGGGCCGAGCCCTGGGAACTTGCCGACCGGCCTTTGCCGGTAGAACTCGCCGATGGGTTTCGGCTAGGCTCGCAAGTTCGTCCCATCGACGAACTCCACCCCGTCTGGGGTCACCACGGCGCCGCCTCTCGACGCCGCGTCCCTCTCCCAATCACAGGCTCTGATGCATCGTCCTTCAATGGGGACCGCGTCCCCGTCCCGCCGTCGCGGCTTCACGCTGATCGAGCTGCTGGTGGTCATCGCCATCATTGCGATCCTGGTGAGCCTGCTGCTGCCCGCCGTGCAGCAGGCCCGCGAGGCCGCCCGCCGCAGCCAGTGCCAGAACAACCTCAAGCAACTCGGCCTGGCCCTGCACAACTATCACAGCACCTATAAGATCTTCCCCGCCGGCCGCGCCGGCACCGGGGGAACCGGCGGAAACTCGAACCGGCTGGGCTGGATCCCGCCGCTGTTGCCGTATCTCGACCAGACGGCGCTGTGGAATCAGATCAGCAGGCCCCTCGCCGTGAATGCGGACGGCAGCACGAAGGACCCGGCGTGGCCGGCGATGGGGCCGGAGCCCTGGAACGGCAGCTACGGCCCTTGGAAGACGACGATCGCCAGTCTGCTCTGCCCGTCCGACGGCGCCCCGGTGAGCGGCGCGGGCGATACCAACTACAGCGCCTGCTGGGGCGACAACGGCGAAGGCAGCAACGACTCCGGCGGCAGCAAGCACAACCGCGGCGCCTTCGGCTATCGCGTCTGGCGGGGGCTTCGTGACCTGCGCGACGGCACCACCGGCACGCTGTTGGTCGGGGAGAACGGCCGGGACGACGGCTCCCGCAATTTCATTACGGTGAAGGCCCGCGGCGGACACACCATCTCCTACGCCGACGTCGTGAAAAGCCCCGGACCGGAATGCCTCAAAAAGGCCGCCGACCCCGATAACCCCGGCTTCTATCACCCGGACATCACCAACCTGCACCAGCGGGGCAACTACTGGAACATCGGCGACCCCTCCCAAACCGGGTTCTACACCACCCTGCCCCCCAACGGCCCCAGCTGTATGCAGGCCGACAACGCAGACTCCTCCGACGACGGCGTCATTAGCGCCGGCAGCTACCACACCGGCGGCGCCCAATTCCTCTTCGGCGACGGCTCCGTCAGTTTCATCTCGGAAACGATCGACACCGGAAACCTGACCGCCGGCGAACCGACCAGCGGGAAGAGCCCCTACGGCACCTGGGGCGCCCTGGGCACCCGGGCCGGCGGCGAAGTGCCGGACGATTACTGAGCCGCGACCGACGGCCTCGGACCCGCGATACGAACGACGCCCCGGCCGGGAACGGCCGGGGCGTTTTTGATGGATCGGGCCGCGACCGGGCGACGACTTCTCGCGACGTCGACCCGTCGCGACGCGGGGGTCCCGGCGCAACGCGGGTCAGTCGGCCGCAGCGACGCTTAGCCGTCGGTCCCGGGGGGGCGGCTCATTTCCTCTTCTTCCGCGAGGGCCGCCTCTTCGGACATCGGGTCGGCCACGCCGTCCTCATAGCCGCCGCCGCAGCCGGCGAGGGGGACGGTGAGCGTCGCCGCCCACAGCAACGCGGGCAGGGCGACGAAGTGCCGGACGGCAGCGGGGAGGCGCGGGAGGAAGGTCATGAGCGGGGCGAGCGAGAGCGTATCAGCGAACCGCCGAACCGTAGCCGATGGAGTATTCGCCCGCGACTGACGGACGTCCCCCGCCCCGACGGGCCGGACGGCGAGCGTCGGCCGCGAGACGCGGCGGGTTCAGCAGGCCAGCGAGGTCGCGCCGCCGCAACCGGCGATGCGGGCCAGCGTCCGCCGGGTTTGCTCCAGCTCCTCCGTCAGGTCGGCCAGTGAGCCTGGGCCGGCGTCCCGGGCGGCGAGGTCCCGCTCCGCCGCGGACAGTCGGTCCGCCAGCCGATCCAACGCGGAGCACAACTCTTCCAGGTCGCGCGACGGCGGCAGGTCCCGCGGCGGCGCGACCGTCGGGGGGGGCGGCGGCGCGGCGGGCGCCGCGTCCAGTTCGCTCCGATCCAGTTCGCTGCGAAGGATCGTCACCTCCGGCGGGGCCTCCACGCCCAGCCGCACCGTGCGGCCGGTGACGGCGACCACGTGCACCGTCACGTTCTGCTCCGGCAGCCGGATCGACTGACCGAGTTTGCGGGAGAGGATCAGCATCGGGTCCGTCCTTGGAGGGCGATCGAAAGTGCGGGTGCGGGGCGAAGCGCGTGTTGTGAGCGGGCCGGCGGCAGCGGGGAGGGGTCCCCGAACCGCATTTGCCCCCCCGTTCCTCAGGGGGCGTTCCCTATGGTTGCGGGGGATTCGCGCCTGTCCACTCCCCGCGGGGGGCGAATTCACAAAGCCGCCGAATTTTTTGCCGATTTGTCGCCTGTCGGTTCGTCGTTCGTCCGGCGGCGGCGGTGAAGCGCTGCGGGGGCGGCGATAGACTCGCGGTCTCCGTCCCGCCCTTCCACGACGCCGCCCCGACCCCATGACCGACTCCCCCGAATCCGACACGCCCCCGGCCGCGGACGCTCCCGGCGACGGCGTGCGGATCGGATTCGATCTGGGCGGGACGAAGATGTACGCCTGCGCCTTCGACGCCGACTACAAGCTGCTGGGCAAGGACCGCCGCAAAACCAAGGGGCACCTGGGCAGCGAGGCGGGCGTCGATCGGATGATCGCCACCATCCAGGACTGCCTGGACGACGCCGGCGTCACCGCCCAGCAGGTGATCGGCATCGGCGTGGGGGCGCCGGGGGTCACCGATCTCGATAAAGGCGTGCTGCTGAACACCGCCAACCTCGGTTGGAAGGACGTGCCGCTGACGAAGCTGCTCGGCGAGGCCTTCGACTGCCCCGTCACCCTCTGCAACGACGTGGACGCCGGCGTGTACGGCGAATGGAAGTTCGGCGCCGGCAAGGAGAAACGCTGCGTGCTGGGCGTGTTCCCCGGCACCGGCATCGGCGGGGGACTGGTCTACGAGGGCGCCATCTTCCGCGGCGCGAAAATGAGCTGCATGGAGATCGGCCACATGCCGGTCGACCCGCTGGGACCCCGCAGCGGGCTGGGTCAGCGGGGCACGCTGGAGGCCGTCGCCAGCAAGCTGACGATCGCCGGCCAGGCCGCCCTCGCCGCCTACCGCGGGCAGGCGCCGCACCTGATGAAGAACACCGGCACCGACCTGACGGACATCCGCAGCGGCGCCCTATCCGAGAGCGCGGAGAAGGACCCCGCCGTCCGTCGGATCCTGCTCGACGCCGCGGAGATCATCGGCACGACGATCGGCGGGGTGGTGAACCTGCTCGCCCCGGACGTGGTCGTGTTGGGCGGGGGGCTGGTCGAGGCGATGCCCAAACTGCTGGTGCCCGCGGTGAAGAAGGCCGCCCTGGCTGCCGTCATGCCCGCCTTCCGCGGCGCCTTCGACGTCGTCCCCGCCGAACTGGGCGACGAAGCCGCCGTCATGGGCGCCGCCGCGTGGCAACAGCGACAGGCGGACTCGGGTAAGGGGTGAGGAGGGAGGAGGGAGGGGTGAAACGGCGTGCCCTTTCCTCCCCTCCCCCATCACTCCTCCCTCATCACCTCCCCCGATCCGCCGCCGCACTTGACCAACGCCCCCGCCCCCCCGCTGCCCGTCGCGGTGATCGACGTGGGCGCGACCGCGATGCGGCTGGCCCTCGCGGAAGTCGCCGCCGACGGCTCCGTCCGGCCGCTGGAGCACCTCACCCGGGCGGTGAACCTCGGCAAGGACGTCTTCACCGACGGCGCCATCACCCCCGCCACGATGGAGTCCTGCGTCGCCGTCCTGCGGGATTACCGCCGCGTGCTTGAACAGTACGACCTCTCCCCCGGCGGGCGGGGGCTCTCCGGCGGCGGGGCCGGCGGGGCGGAAGCCGGCGGCGGGCGGTTGCGGGTCGTCGCCACCAGCGCCGTCCGCGAGGCCACCAACCGCCTCACCTTTCTCGACCGCATCTTCGCCGCCACCGGCATTGAAATTGAGCCGATCGACGAGGCGGAGACCACCCGCGTCACCTACCTCGGCGTGCTGCCCTATCTCCAGGCCGACCCGGCGCTGCACGAGGCGACCGCCGCGGTCGCCGAGGTCGGCGGGGGCACCACGGACCTGCTGGCGATCCGCGGGGGGGACGTGCGGTTCTCCCAGAGCTACCGCGTCGGCGCCCTGCGAATGCGGGAGGCGGTGCGGGCCGCCGCCGGCGCCAGCCCCCGCCACCTGTGGGAGCGCCAGGCCGACCGGGCCGCCCGCCGCATGGCCGCCGACCTGCCGGAAGACGCCTCGGCGCTGGTCGCGTTGGGGGCGGACGTCCGCTTCGCCGCCAATCATCTCATGCCCCCCCAGCCCGGCGCCGGCGAGGAGCCGGAAGCCGGCCCGGACGCCGCCGCCCAGCGCCTGCCGCTCTCCTGCCTGCGGGAGTTCCTCGACGACGCCTTCGCCCGCACCGAGGACGAACTCGCCCGCCTCTATCACCTCCCCTTCGAGCAGGCCGAAACCCTCCGCCCGGCCTTATTGGTGAACCTGCGGCTCGCCGAGGCGTTGGGCCTGGAGGAGATGGTCGTCGCCGAGGTCCACCTCCGCGACGGCCTGATCCGCGACACCGCCGCCCGCGGCGACTGGACCGACCGCGCCGCCGCCCAGGCGGTGCAATCCGCCGTCCATCTGGGCCGCCGCTACCGGGTGGACACCGATCACGCCCGGCAGGTCGCCCGCCTCGCCGACCGCCTGTTCGAGCAACTCGCCGAGCGCCACCGCCTGGACGCCCGCCACGGCCGCCTGCTGTCCCTCGCGGCGCTGCTGCACGAGATCGGTCTGTTCGTGGGCACGACGGGTTATCACAAGCACTCGATGTATTTAATTGCGAACAGCGATCTGTTCGGGGTGAGCCGGCGGGACCTCAGCGTCATCGGGCTGGTGGCCCGCTACCACCGCCGGGCCAGCCCGAAGGCGACGCACACCCCCTTCACCCAGATGGACCGCCCGGAGCGCGTCGCCGTCGCCAAGCTCGCCGCGATTTTGCGACTGGCGAAGGCCCTGGACGAAAGCCGCAGCGGCCGGGTGAAGGACGTGATCGCCCGCGTGGACGGCGACCGCCTCATCCTCACCGCCCCCGGCGTGGACGACCTGAGCCTGGAACGCCTCGCCGTGAAGCAATCCGGCCCGCTGTTCCGCGAGATCTTCGGCCTGCGGGTCTTATTACGCGGCGGCTAACGGCAGAGCGGGGGCGGGTGAACCGTGCGCCACCCTCACCCCCGGCCCCTTTCCCTCAAGGGAGAGGGGAGCAGAGCGCGGCGAACCGTTCTTTGACGTCCCCAGTCCTCGTCCCCCCTCGCCCCCCTTTTGGGGGAGAGGGGCCGGGGGTGAGGGGGCAGCGGCGCCCGCACGCTCTTCACCCGCCGCCTCGGGCTGCCGCACTTGCGAATCTCGGAAACCTGCCGCCGGTCTTCTGGGTTAGATATCGAGAAACCCCCGCCGCCCCCCGCCCCGGCCGCTCTCATGCTCGTCCCCTGCCTGCTCGCCCTGTCGCTCGGCTGGGCGGAGCCCCCGGCCGAACAGCAGCCCTACGACCCGCTCGCCCTGCCGACGGACTTCGAAGCGAAGCCGCTCGACCTGACCGTGCACGACGCCCAGCGCGACCGCGACGTGCCGCTGCGCGTGCGGTTGCCGAACGCCGAGGGGCCGGCGCCGGTCCTGCTGTTCAGCCACGGACTGGGCGGCAACAAGGAGGGCGGAACCTACCTCGCCGAACACTGGGCCGCCCGCGGGTACGTCACGGCGAACCTGCAACACCCCGGCAGCGACGACGCGGTCTGGCGGGACGCCCCCCTCGGCCGCCGCCTGGCCGCGATGAAACAGGCCGCCTCCGCCGGCAACCTGCAGTCGCGGATCGCCGACGTGCAGACGACGCTGGATCAATTGAAGATCTGGAACGAGGAACAGGGCCACCCGCTGTTCGGCCGGCTGGACCTCGGCCGCGTCGGCATGAGCGGGCACTCCTTCGGCGCCGTGACCACGCAACACGTCTCCGGCCAATCCCTCGGCCGGCTCGGCCCGCAGGGCGCGGACCCGCGGATCGACGCCGCTGTCGCCCTCAGCCCCAGCGCCCCCAGCCGCGGCACCCCGGCGGAGGCCTTCGGCGAGGTGGCGATCCCCTGGCTCCTCATGACCGGCACTAAAGACGACGGCGCCGGCGTCACCACGCAAACCCCCGAGAGCCGCCGACAGGTCTTCCCCGCCCTGCCCCCGACGATCGACCGCTATCAATTAGTCCTTAAGGACGCCGAGCACCACGCCTTCGCCGACGTCCGCGGCGGCTTCGGCCAACGGACCCGCAACCCGAACCACCACTGGGCGATTCGGGCCCTCACCACCGCCTTCTGGGACGCCCACCTGCGGGCCGACCCCGCCGCCAAAAGCTGGCTCCACGGCGAAGGGGCGAACGGCGTGCTGGAAAAGGGCGACGAGTGGCAGGCCCGCCCGGCGGGGAAATAATTTGACGCCCGCCCCGGTTCGCCGTCGCCGCTAGGCGGCGCGCCCCCCGGCTCCCGTGCCCTCGCTCTGCCCGACCCACCACACCCAAGCGATCAGCACACCCTGCAGCGGCAACCGGGCCCACAGCAGCCACGTCGGCGCGTCCCGGCCGAGTTCGGTGCGGTCCGGGTACGCGATCATCTCGACGTGCACCCACAGGAACGCGACCAGCATCGCGATCAACCCCCACATCGCCGCCGTCCGTAGCCGCGGGACGAGCAACCCGACCCCGCCGAGGATCTCCGCCGCCCCGGCGACGGCGTTCCAAACCCCCGGCCCCGACAACGCCGGCGGCACGAGCGGCAGATAATAATACGGCTGAAAAAAGTGATTCAACCCCGCCCCCACCAACGCCGCCGCCAGCGACCAACGGGCAGCGGTACGGAGGCGAAGTCGCGGCAGGGGGGCGGCCATCAGAGTTCCAGGACAGATCGAAGGCAGTCATCCAACTCCGACCGCAGGGCGGGCGTCAGCCGACCGATGCGTCGGAGGATCAGCGAGCGGTCGACCGTCAGCAGGTTCTCCGCCGTCACCGCCGAGTCCCGCACCACCCCGGCGGCGCGGCCGGCGGGCGTGTCTCGTTCGATGAAGAGTTGCGTCGGCAGGTGCGCCCGGGCGGTGTTGCTGGTGAGGGCCGCGACGACGGTTGCGGTCAGCCGGCGGTTGAGGGCGTCCGACTGGACCACGACGGCCGGACGGACCTTCGACGCTCCGCCGTCGCTATAGCTCCAGTCCAACACGACCACGTCCCCGCGACGGACGGCGGGGGGAACGCGAGACGGCCCGCTCACTCCGCGTCCCCGTCGCCGACCTCAACGTCGTCGTCGGCTGCGGGGACGTGGGCGTACTCGTCCAAGGCCGGGTCGTCCCACACGTCCGCCATGGCAGCGGCGGCGACCTGATAGCCCGCGGGCGAAGGAAACTCGCCGTCTTGCGTCTCCCCGCCATTCGCGCGGGCGGCGTCCTCCAGGGAGCGATACGCCGCGGCCGGGAGAATAACGTATCGGCGGTGCGTGGCGGCGTCCTCGACCTCCACCGGAGCGTCCGCGGAGGCGGCGAGGGCGTCCCGCAGTTCGTCGGTGAGGTGGGCGGTCATGCGGGCAGTATAGCCGACCGGCCGGCTCCGCGGCGCCCGGCCAGGGACTGTGAATAGACTCCCGCCGCCGGTCAGAAGGCGAACGGGCCTTCGCAGATGATCTCGCCGACCGGCTTGCGGCCGGAGGGCTCTTCCCGTTCGCGCAGTTCCTCCGGCAGGTCGGCCGGGTCGCCGTGGCGGCCGACGGCGAACATCGCCTCCACGGCGAAGTCCTCCGGCACGTTTAATTCCTTGCGGGCCTTGTCGAAGTCGAACCCCGCCATGCCGTGGACGACCAGCCCCATCGCGGCCCCCTGCAGGGCGAGGTTCTGATAGGCCAGCCCGGCGTCGAAGGTGTGCACCGGGTTCGGCTTCCCGTTCCGCGTGAAGGTCTTCTTGGACAGCACCACCCCCAGAACCGCTGCGTCCCCGCACCAACCCTGGTTCGGCTCGGCCAGCAGATGGAAGAAGGCGTCCCAGTGCGGCGTGTCGCGGCGGGCGTAGAGGAACCGCCATTCCTGTTCGTTGTAGGTGCTCGGCGCCCACCGGGCGGCCTCGAACAGCTGCATCAATTGATCCTCGGCCAACGCCTCCCCGCTCATCGCCCGCGGCGACCAGCGCTGGAGGAACAACGGCTCGACCGGATGATCCGCCTCACGAACGGACAGGGCGTTCGGCAACTCCGACACGACGACACTCCGGGGAACCAGGGGGCGGGGGCGCCAATCTACCGCGTCCGCCGTTGTGCGACACCGCCCCGGGCGTCGCCTTGTTCCTCTGCCGGCAGGCGATTACGCTCCCCCGGCAGACCCATAAACGAACTTTGACGGGACGATCCGATGCACCGCGAGTCGCTTCGATCCACGGGCTGGGAGCGTCGTCGGTGGCTGCAGGGACTGGCCGCCACGACGGTCGGCCTGGGGGCGGGCGGACTGGCGACGGGACGCCGGGCCGCCGCGGGCGCCGGAGCCGCGACGCCGGCGGCGGTCGTGCTGTCCACACGAACGATCGGTCCGCAGCCGGATCGTTACGCCGGTTGGCCGACGCTCGCCCGGCGGTCGAACGGGGACCTGGTTCTCGTGTTTTCCGGGGGGCGGGAGGCGCATATTTGTCCGTTCGGGCGGGTGGACTGGATGGTCTCCCGCGACGACGGGGCGACCTGGAGCTGGCCGCGCACGCTGCTCGATTCGGCGACGGACGACCGGGACGCCGGCGTGCTGGAGACCTCCCGCGGCGCCCTGCTCGTCACCACCTTCACCTCCGACGCTTGGGAGCCGATCTTCAATCGGGCGGCGAACGCCAATTCCTGGCCGGAGGAGAAACGGGCCCGCTGGCAGGCCGCCCGGCAGCGATTGTCCGAGACGGATCGGCAGGCGGAACTCGGGTGTTGGATGATTCGCTCCACGGACGGCGGCCGCTCCTGGTCGTCGCGGTATCGCACGCCCGTCAACGCGCCGCACGGGCCGATCGAACTGTCCGACGGCCGGCTGCTGTACGCCGGCGTCCAGTTGTGGCAGTCCCCCCGCCGCGTCGGCGTCGCCCAGTCGACGGACGACGGCCTCACCTGGGAGTGGCTCGCCGAGATCCCCGCCCGGCCGGGGGACGACTTCAAAAACTATCACGAGTTGCACGCCGTCGAAGCGCCCGACGGCCGGCTGATCGCCCATATCCGCAGCCATCCCTCCGCGACCGAGCGGGAGACGCTGCAAACGCACTCGGACGACGGCGGCCGCACCTGGGCCACGCCCTATAGCATCGACGTGCAGGGCTACCCGTCGCACCTATTAAAGCTGCGGGACGGGCGGTTGCTGATGTCCTACGGTTATCGCCTGCAACCGATGGGGAACCGCGCCCGCCTCAGCGACGACGGCGGCCGCACCTGGTCCGCCCCGCGGACGATCTCCGCCGACGCGCCGTCGACCGACGTCGGCTACCCCTCCACGGTGGAACTCGGCGACGGCACGCTGCTGACCGTCTGGTACGAACGCCCCGACGACGCCCCCGCCGCCGTCCTCCGCCAGGCCCACTGGCGCCTGAACGGCTAGCGGCGGCGGGAGCCGCCGCCCGGCCGCCCTCGCTGACGCTTCGGGTTCGTTATAAAGCGTGTTCAGTGAGCCCGAAGCGCAAGCGAGGCGGAACGGTGCCGCCCCTCGCTGGCGCGTCGGGCTCACGAAGAACCGCGGCCCGGCCGGCCGGCGTCGCACAACGCGACCCCGCCAACGCCCGGGTGGCTGGGGCAGCAGCCGAGCCGAGCGTCCGCGAGCGAGCGGATGCCCCAGAACGCTCGGCGCTCGAACGCTCTCGTTCGGGCGTCACTGGTTCTGGGGCATCCGCTCCGCTCCTGCCCCAGCCACCCGCCGGGGGCACGGGGGCGTACAGGGGGGGCAGTCTAACGCGTCGTCGATTACGCAGCACTACACTGCCGAATCGCCCGCGAAACCAGCATTCCACATACACAAGTCACTCGTACTTTAGATTTCCGCACCGACAGCGGATCTCCGGGTTCGCGTGCGTTGCGGAAATCCACTGTTGGCACCGACCGCAAAGCACCATCTGCTCTAGCTCTGCCACTGCATTACCATAAGTCGCCGCTTCGGATTCCGAGAGATTCTGCGCCCACTCATTGTAGTGTGCGCCAGCAGAATTGCGGAGATGAGCGACGGAATCGATCGTACGGAGCACCTCTTCCAGATTGGTCTTCTTTAGCTTCTTATACACACCCGGCCAGAGGTCGCCAAGCGTGTAGCGATCGTTCGGCCTGCGAGTCACGGATGTCTGCAGAGACACGCTTAAATGGTCGCAGAGCTTTTCCAACATTAGTCCTGCGGCAGAACATATACTTCCGGGGTCGCCGCTTTCAAGCACAGACAGAAGACGTCTTTTGGGACCAGCAAGCTCAGCTTGCAGAACGACAGTCCTCATCGAGCTGTCATAGCGGACTTGATTACACGCCATAGGCATACCAGTCCGTCTCGCAGTGGCGAGAATGTGCTCCGCCCAAAGACGATCATGACATGTGAACAGAAGTTGCCAGCCGGCCAGTCGTCGCAATAAGTACTCAGACGCCCTCACACGTATTGTAGCGTCGACGCTCTGAAATACATCGTCGAGGATTAGTACTCTAGACTGCCCTTGCTCCGCCGCGTACGCGGCCGCCTCAACATAATACAATAAAGCGACCAAGTCGAGGTTGGCTTCGCTGAGGACATCGCGCGGGTAGGCGAGTGTTCCATCGCTCCGCAATACATGCACCTCTAGAGAGGACTTCGACAGATCTCCAACACTGAACTTAAAGTCGCCGACTCTACTCGCCGCGGTCGAAATCTCACGAAAGGCGTTTCCAACCGCAGCACTAATCTTAAGAAGTGCCTGGTTGGTCCTTGTGAGAACGTCCGAGGATGCGTCCTGCCCTTTCGATTCCAGAAATCTGATGTTCTCTTCGGTCTCCTTTATCCACTTTGCGCAAAGCGCGATCCTCCGGCAGGCCTCCTCTACAGCCTCACGCTCCGGCGGCTGCAGTTTCCACCACTCCTCGACTCGGTTGCGAGGCGTAGGGAAGGCAATCCGGTGGCGACGGCATCCGTCAATGAATCCTTTACCGGTAATTGGGAGTTGGTTCGGGTCATCGATCCCTGCCTGCTCCCTCACCCATCGGTGAAGTATTCGTCGGTGCTCTTTTATCTGCACCCTTCTACGCATTACGAGATGTAGCTCCTCGTCACCCCCAATTGCCGTCTGAGGCGTGCTGGCAGGACCAGACCCCGGCTTTAGCCTGAACGTGTCGAAAAAGAGACTTTGCCGACGCTCTTCGGGCACATCCCAGAACTTCAGGACGTCGGCCCTGCGGAGCACTAGAGGCGCGCCACGGAAGTCGCCGGTCGGCGTGTGCCAGTGAAAGCTTAACTTTCCGTCGCCACCTTCATCGAAAATAATGGATGCACGAATTGTCCGGCCGTCATCTAGTTCAACGGCGAGTTCTGATGCCGATCGGTCAGAACTGATTGGCAGTAAGCCCCCGAGACTTCGCTTGGTTGATGTATCTCTACCGACGAAACCCTGAAGGACAAGCTGAATCGCGTCGACCAAGCTCGACTTGCCCGAGCCATTTTCTCCGAGAAGCAAAGCCGAAGTTGCTTTCCCATTTTTGTCAGAGAGCCCCAACTCAACCTCTGTGTGCATGCCGCGGAAATTATCCGCGGTAAGCCTGACGACCTTGCTCATGCTGCCCTACTCCTTATCTGACGTGTAGACACAACTAACCTCTAGGCCTTTCCTTTGCTCGCCGCAATCACCGCGTCCAGCTCCGCCTTGAGCTTCGGCAGGATTTCGTCGTACGGGTAGCGGCCGAGGTGCTCCTCGCCCTTTTTGAGGTTCACGAAATTCGGGGCGCACCACAGGCCTAAATCGGCGTCGTCGGTTTCGCCGGGGCCGTTCACGCGGCAGCCCATCACGGCGATCGTCACCGCGTGCGCCTTGGCGTACTGCGTCATCTCCTTCACCGCGGCGGCGAGGTCCACGAAGGCCTCGTTCTCCACCCGGCTGCAACTCGGGCAACTGATAATATTCAGCCCGTTCGTGTCGAACGCCACCACGCTGCGGACGCGGCCGTGCTTGATGTCGTCCAGAATCCCCCGGCCGGCGGCGATCTCCTCGCCCTTGCGGTCGTTGGGCACGGTGAGCGACACGCGGATCGTGTCGCCGATGCCGCGGCTGATTAACTGCTCGAAGGCGATGCGGGTTTTAATCACCCCCTCCGGCGGCATGCCGGCCTCCGTCACGCCGAGGTGCAGCGGCACGTCCGGCCGCTCCGCCGCGAACCGGCGGTTCACCTCGATGACGGCCTTCGGGTCGCTGTCCTTCAGGCTGACGACGAACCGTTCAAAGCCGATCGAATCGAGGAAGGCGCAGTGGTCGAACGCGCTTTCCAACATGGGCGAGAGGTCGTCGCCCTTCTCGTATTTCTCCGCCTTGGCCGGGTCGACGCTGCCGCAGTTCACGCCGACGCGGATGGCGCAGTCGTGCTCCGCGGCGATCCCGGCGAGGTATTTCACCTTCTCCGTCCACGGCTTCTCGCGCTCGTGGTGATAGAGGTGCCCGGGGTTATAGCGCAGCTTGGCGACGAACGGGGCGACGACCTCCGCCAGGCGATAGTTCTCCTGCAAATCGACCGACAGGTTCGCCGGCGTGCCGTTTTCGTTGAGGCGGTCGGAGAGCGCCCGCAGGCCCTCGGCGTCTTTTTTGGAGTCGACGGCGACCCGGATGATATCGGCGCCGGCCTCCTGCAGGTGGCGGACCTGGGCGAAGGTGGCGTCGACGTCCGGCGTTTTGGTGGCCGTCATGCTCTGGACGGCGATCGGGTTGCCGTCGCCGACGATCACCGACCCCACCCGCACCGCCCGCGTGGGGTTGCGGGGGAGCTGCTTGAGGTCGGCCCCGTCCTCGGGAGTGTGTGCGGCGGGGAGAACGGGGAGCGACACGGGGGCGAACTGCGTGGGGAGGCGGGGCCGACCGACATCTTACCGACCGCCGCCGGCCCGGTTCACCCCGGCGGGTTCGCCCCGCCGCTCATCCCGCGCCCAGCTTGAGGCGGGCGGCGATCCAGTCGGCGCGGGCGGCGAGGACGCGCTCGGCGTGGTCGGCGGCGGCGGACAGCTCCCGCAGGCTGCGGGCGACCGCCGAGAGCAGCAGGACCGGGCCGTCCTCCGCCGTCGCGGTCGTCAGGCGGGCGGAGAACGGCCGGGCGGCGGCGTCCGGCTTCTGCGTGACCTCCAACGGCGCTCGGAAGGGGTCCGGCAGGCCCAGCAACTTGCGGTTCAACGTCGCCAACTCCTCCGCCAGGGCGTTCAGCCGGGCCTCCGCCTCCCGTTGCAGGCCGACGGCGGAGCCGGCGTCCTGGATCGCCTGGAGCGCCGCGGTCAGCCGCACCGCCGCGTCCTGCGTCGCCCGGATCGCCGGCCGGGCCTCCCGCACGGCGTGATTGAACGCCAACAATTCGTCAATGCCGGCCGACACGTAGCCGGGCAGTTTGTCGGCTACGCCGGGCGCGGCGAACAGGTCGAGGGACAGCAGGCGGACGTCCGCCGGGGCGCGTTCGAGTTCGATCACCTCTCGCTCCGTGTCGGCCCGGGCGCGTTCGAGCTTCTGCAGCTTGGCCTCCAGGATCAGCCGGTCGTCGCCGGCCCCCCGGCGGGCGGCGGGGATGAAATCCAACTCGGCGACGCGGCCGAAGGCTTTCATCCGCCGCCGGGTCAGTTTGTCCATCCGGGCGATCGCGGTTTGCAGCAGGGCGGCGTCCTCCGCCGCGTCCTGCCGCCGGACCGCCAGCCGAGCCTGATGGGCGGTGCGGTCCTCGGGCGGTTCAAGGTAGGGCCGTTCGTAGGGCAGCAGGCGGGCGGGGCGTTCCTCGGGCGCCTCCGGCTCCTCCGCCGGGTCGGCTGTCCGGCCGCGGCGCCGTTTGGTTGCGCCGGCGCGGCCGTTCTGCGATGCCGTGGTCGGCCCGGCCTCGGCCTGCTTGCCCCGGGGGCTGTGCGGGTTCGGGGGCAGCGAACGGACCGGGGCGAGGTCGTTCGGGTCCGGCCGTTCGCCCAGCATCTGCATATAGAGGTCCAGCGTGACGTCCCGGCAGAGGGCGGGAAAGTCACCGAACAGGTCCGTCGCCGAGCCGTTCAAATTGAGTGCGTGCCCGCCGTTGGCGGCCAGCCGTTCCCCCTCGCGGCGGGCGGCGGCGAGGCGGCGGGCGGTCGGGGGGTGCGAACTGAAGAGCCGCTGCCAGAAGCCGGCCTGGGAGCGCATGTCGCGTTCCCACTCCAGCGCCTCGTCCTCGCTCAGGCGGGGGGCGTGGTGCACGCACAGGGCCGGCAGGTCCTCCGGCGGGGAGCCGCCCAGCAGCGCGGGCACCAACTCGCGCATCGCCCCGTCGTGGCCGATGACCAGCTCCGTGGCCCGGCGGGAGGCGTCGGCGAAGGCGTCGGGGCCGCACAGCCGCACTTTATAACGGTCCGCGTCGAACTCCATCTGCCGGGACAGCGCCGACAGCGCCGCTTCGCTCAGATAGAGCAGCACAATTAAGATCCGCCGCACGACCCAGACGGACGCCCCGCACAGCCAGAACAGCGGGGAGAATCCGCTGAGCTCCGCAGAGCCCTCCGCGATCCATTCGTCCACCCGGTCGCGTTGATAGACCATACGGGCGAGCCAGCCCTGCACGGCCAGCGCCGCCCCGGTCAGCCCCCGCCCGCCCCGCTGGGCGAAGTGGCCGAACTCGTGGGCCAGAATGCCCGCGAACCCCGCCGCCGACAGCCCCGCGGCGAAGGGCACGCCGATCGTCAGCACGAACTTCCCCCCGAACAGCCCCAGAAATCCGCCCTGATAACCCGCGGACATATTCGCCTGCGCGTCGACCCGCACCTGATCCGGCCGCGGGGCGGACACCGCGTCGCACACCCGATCAATTAATGCGAACAGCGTCGGCTGCGTTTGGCGGTGCAGCACGCGCCACTGACTGCGTCCGCCCTCCGGCGCCGCCAGCGGTTTGAGCAGCGCCAGGATCACCGCTCCCCCGGCGACCCCCGGGGCCAGATAGAGCAGCGCCGCGAGGACTCGCCCCCGCCCGCGGCCCAGCTCCAGCAGCGCCGTGTGCTCCATGAAGTGATAATAAATCGCCCCGCCGACGCCCCCGATCAGCGTCAGATAAACGACCGGCATCAACAGCACGACGCCGGCGGCGAACAGCGCGACGATCTGATACCCCAGCGACGCCCGCACCGTGCGGACGGGGTTCACGAACCCGGCGGCGACGTCCTCGGGGGAGAGCCGCGCCGCCCGTTTCGGCGGCCGCGGCCGCGGCCGCGGCGGTTTGCGGCCCGCGGGGAGCCCGGCCGCCGGCTTGCCCGCCCGCCCCCGCACCCGCGGCGGCAACGCGGGCGGGGTCCGGGGCGGGAGACGGGCCATACAGGACTGCCAAACGCAAAACGAAGGGTCAGGCGGACAGCACGCGGGCGTAAATCTCGGCCAGCGTCAGCGTCGCGGCGGGTTCCGTCAGCGTGACGGACTCCTCCAACCCCGCGTGCCGGGTGACGTGCCACCCGTCCTCCGGCGCCGACCCCGCCGGCCGCGTGTAGTGCAGAATGGCCGGCTCGTCTTGGGCGACGATCAGGTAATCCGTGACGGACGGGATCGAGGCGTAATCACCGAGCTTCGCGGTCAAGTCCTCGTCCGCGGTAGAGTCGGACAGGATTTCGACCAGCACGGTTGGATTCTCCAACACCAGCCGCATGCCTCGGGGGTGCGGCTCGAACCGGGGCGGGACCGGGTAGAGAAGGACGTCCGGGTAGCGCAGACGCCCACCGCGGGACCGGGCGACCCGCACCGCCATGCCCTGCGACAGCTTTCCGTAACGCCGCGGCTCCCCCAGAAACGGCCGGACCAAGTCGAGCAGCGTGTCTAGCAGTTCGTTGTGCTCGAACGTGGGCATCGCGGGGTTCCCGTCGTCGTCGTAACCGCTCACCGGCCGCACCTCACCGAGTTCCGCACCGCTCTCGTCGAACAGGCCGAGTCCGCACTTCCACTCGTGCGGCCGCTCCGCCTTCGCCTGAAACTTCCAGTAGTCCGGCTCCGTCAAATACAGCCGGCCCGGGATGCGACGGCCGCACCACGCAGGACGCGAGCCGGACGCGGCGGGGGTCAGCACGGACGAGGACATCGCGACGGTTCCTCCGGGAACGGGGTGAACGCCAGTGTACCGCCGCGGAGTCGCCCGGCGTCAATGCAAACGACCCGGACGCCTGAGGCGTCCGGATCGTGGATTCACGCGGCGGGAAGCCGGGGCTCAGACCTTTTTGTCGTCGATCCAGCTCATCATTTCGCGGAGCTTCAGGCCGATCTGCTCGACGCCGTGCTCGCGTTCGCGGCGGCGGGTGGCCTTGAAGCTGGCCTGGTTGGCCTTGTTCTCCAGGATCCAGTCACGGGCGAACTTGCCGCTCTGGATGTCCTCGAGGACGCGTTTCATCTCCGCGCGGGTCTCGTCGGTGATGATGCGGGGGCCGGTTTTATAATCGCCGTACTCCGCGGTGTTGGAGATGCTGTACCGCATGTAGCTGAGGCCGCCCTGATAGAGCAGGTCGACGATCAGCTTCAATTCGTGCATGCACTCGAAGTAGGCCATCTCCGGCTGATAGCCGGCTTCCACCAGCGTGTCGAAGCCGGCTTTGACCAACTCGCTGACGCCGCCGCACAGCACGGCCTGCTCGCCGAACAGGTCGGTCTCGGTTTCCTCGGCGAAGGTGGTTTCGATGACGCCGCCGCGGGTGCCGCCGACGCCCTTGGCGTAGGCCAGGGCCAGGCCGCGGACTTCGTTCAGGTCGGTGCCTTCGCTCTCCTGCAGGGCGATCAGGCAGGGGACGCCGCCGCCGGCCTCGTACTCGCTGCGGACGAGGTGGCCGGGGCCCTTGGGGGCGACCAGGGCGCAGCCGACGCCCTTGGGCGGGTCGATCTGATTAAAATGGATGTTGAACCCGTGGGAGCACATCAGCACGTTGCCGGGCTTCAGATTGCCGGCGACGTCGGACTTAAACACGTCCCCCTGCACCTCGTCGGGGAGCAGCAGGTTGACGAGGTCGCCGGCCTCGGCGGCCTCGGCGGCGCTGACCGGCTTGAAGCCGTGCTCGACGGCGAGGTCGTAGTTCGCGGAGCCCTTCCGCTGCCCGACGATCACGTTGACGCCGCTGTCGCGGAGGTTCTGGGCCTGGGCGTGGCCCTGGGAGCCGTAACCGAGGATGGCGACCGTCTTGCCTTCCAGCAGGGAGAGGTCGGCGTCGTCGTCGTAATAAATCGTCGCGGCCATCGGGGGGGCTTCGCGGGGGGTGGGGGGGAGTGAAGAGGAATTAGCCGTCCTCTTGAAGAGGACGGCTAACGAAGCGTTGTTGCGTTGTCGAAGCGACCGGCTTACGCCGCGGCCGGCGCGGCGGCGGCTTCAATCTCGGCGGCTTTTTCGGCCTGGGCGTCGGCGTCGTCCGGGGCGTCCTCGACGCCTTCGGTGATCCGGCCCCGCCGGGCCAGGGCCACGCGGCCGGTGCGGACCAGCTCCAGAATGCCGAACGGCCGCACGAGGTCGATAAAGGCCTCGATCTTGGATTCCTGCCCGCTCAGTTCGACCATCAGGTGGGCCGGGGAGAGGTCCACGATCTTGCCGCGGAAGACGTCGACCAGCTCGCGGATCTCCGTCCGGCGGGCGGCGGGGTTCTCCTCGCCGTTCGGGCCGACGCCGGCGGTGGAGACCTTCACCAGCATCAGGTCGCGGTCGACCATGTCCGTGTTCTGGTAATCCAGGACGCGGACGACGTTGACCAGCTTTTCCAGCTGCTTGCGGACCTGCTCCAGCACGCGGTCGTCGCCCTGGATGACGAAGGTCATCCGGGAGAACCGCGGGTTCTCCGTGGCGCCGACGGCCAGCGAATCGATGTTGAAGGCCCGGCTGGCCAACATGCCGGAAACGTGCGCCAGCACGCCCGGCTGGTTCATCACCAGGGCGGAGAGGACGTGACGCATAACGAACAGACCGGGAGCGGGGGCATCGAGCGGCGCGGCAGACTACCGGTCGGCCGACCTGGGGGAAAGCCAACCGGACCCCGCAAACCCCGGCAGGTTCGCCGCGGCCCGGTCCCGTTCCGGGTTTTGTCTGTTGAAATTTGTTCCTTGGAACTTCCCGTCAATCCGGGTGATCCGGCAGCGGGTCGGCCTCATAGAGGTCGACGAAGCCCACGCGGCGCAGCACGGCCAGCGCGGGGGCGTTCCAGACCATCGTGTCCGCCCAGGCGGCCCCGCCGGGGGGGGCGGCGGCGAGGGCGGCCCGCAGGATCGCCGTGCTGATCCCCCGGCCGCGGGCCGCCCGGTGCGTGGCCATGGCGTAGACCAGCCGATCGTCCGGCCCCAGCGCCTCGTGCCAGCCCGGCGCCCGGTCCCCCGGCCGGGTGCGGGCGAAGCCCAACGGTTCGCCGCCGTGTTCGCCGGGAATCGAGCCGACCCACAGCGTCGCCCCCTCGGCGGCCTCGGCCCGTTGCACGGCGGGGAAATCCATGCCGAAACGCCCCGCGAGGCCGCTCGTCACGTCGGCGGGCAACGCCTCGTCCGGGCCGTACCCGACGACCGTGACGCCGCCCGCTACGGCGTCCGGGGCCCCCGCCGCCCGGCCGGTCGTGTCGCATTTCAACACTGTCAGCCGACGGCGAAACCGATTGTTGAACCGAAATTGCACGGCCCACAAGACGTCGGCGAGCGGGCGTGGGAGGGGCATCGGCCGGGCGCGGCGGGGTCTCGGGGGTTGCGTCACACTACCCCGCCGCACGTCGTCGGGAGAGCCGATTCGCGGCCGCCCCCGGCGCTATTGGACCACGCCCGGCAGGTCGGGGATCCAGCCGAGGCGCTGCAGGGCGAGGATATAGAAGATAATGCCGATCACCTGCAGCACCATCACGGTGCCGCCGATCTTGATGAACTCCCCCCAGCCGACCGTCACGCCGGCCTCCTTCTTCAACGTATAGAGCGCGATCACGCAACTAATGCTGCCGATCGGCGTGGCGTTGCCGCCGAGGTTCGTGGAGAGAATCAGCGTCCACCAGAGCGGTTCGATCGGCGTGCCGGGCTCCGCGCCGACGCTTTCCACAATGGGGATCAGCGTGGCGGCGACGGGGATGTTATCCACGAACGCGCTGGCCACCGCGCTGAACGCCGCCAACAACGGCACCAGGAGGTTCGGGTCGCCGCCGCTGAGAGCGACGACCTGCCGGGCCAGCCACTCCAGGGCGCCGGTCGCCTCCACGCAGCCGATCACCAGAAACAGTCCGGTGAAGAACAGGATGACCGTCAGGTTCACCTTGCCGATCGCGTCCTCCACGCCTTTGCCGGCGAACAGCAGGCTCAGCACCCCGCCGGCCATCGCCACATAATCGACGCCCAGCCCCAGCGTCGTGGCGAAGGCGAAGCCCAGCACGGTCAGGGCGAGAATCAGGGCGCTGCGGACCATGACCCACCGGCTCTCGACCAGCGACCAGGGGTCGAACTCCCGCAGCTTCGCGTCCAGCGCCGACTTCTGTTCGTCGGTCTGCTTCCACGGCACTTCGTGGCGGAAGAAGTAGCGCAGCGCCCCCATCGCGATCAGCAGGCTGAAGACCGCGTAGGGCAGGCTGACCTGCAGAAATTGCACATAGGGAATGCCCACCTCGGCGCCGACCAGGATATTCGGCAGCCCGCTGGCGAACGTCGCCAGCGCCCCGGAGTTCGCACAGATCGCCACCGTCAGCAGGTACGGCCTGGGGCTGTATTCGAGGCTGCGGCAGATCACCAGCACCAGACTGCACAGGATTAACGTCGCCGGGACGGTCGTGAGGACCGCCACCAGCGCGAACGTCAATAAACTGATCGCCAGCCACAGCGCCCCCGCCCGGCCGTGCGTCAGCCGCACGATCCAGATGGAGATGAAGTGAAACAGACCGCTTTTGCCGACCACGTCCACTAAAATGCCGGTGCCGATGATCACGGCGAAGATGTTCAGCTCCCCGCTGAGCACCTCGTAGAGGTCGCCGTATTCCGCGAACAGGGGCTCCTCGCCGAGCCACTGCATGTTCAACGCGAGCAGCACCATCACCAGCGCCCCGCCCAGCGCCGCGACCGTCTTGTGCAGGCGGTCGAACGCCACGCCGGCGTAGGTCAGCAGCATGCCGACGGCGAACAGGGTCATCACCCAGCCGGGCGCCGGCTCCCCGACGGGACCGCCGGCGGCCAACAGCGGGGCGATCCCCGTCGCCCACGACCCGTCGGCCAGGGCGCCTGCGGCCAGGGCACCGGGGCCGAGGGTCAGGTCTGCGAACGTCGGGTCCGGGATCGGGGCGAACCCGCAGGGCGGCGGCACGGGTGCGAACGGCACGGGTGCAGGGACCGGGCGGGGGGACGAACCAGCCGGCACGAACCGGGCGGCGGGACGGGGATGAGGGGCGAGCCGGCCGGACGCCGACGGCGGTCCGACCGCGGACGGAAGCCCGCGGGGAGACGGGCAGCCCGGGGGCGGCCCGGGGGCAGCCCGGCGACGGGGGACCGCCGGCAGGCCTGCGGGGGCGGCACGCTACCGCCCCCGCCGCTCGGAACCAACCGGACCGCCGCCGCCCCCGCGGCCGCGGCCTCCCCCGCGGCCCGTTCCGGGATTCGCCCCTGCAACCCGCTCCGGCATTCGCGGGGTCCCCCCGGGCATTCCCCATGACTTGCCGCCTCACGGGGGGGGATTTCCCCACGCGATGAACCGGCTTTGAGGGCGGGGTTCCCCCGTTGCCGTCGATGCCGACTCCGCACACACTCCCCCTCAACGCCTTCCGCCCCGCTCCGCCAGTCCATGTCGCCACCGCCAGCTTCGCCGGCGCCCGGGAGCGGGTCGGACGCCCACGGGAGAGAAGCGCCTGCGGACGCGGGCGCCGACGTCCCCCTGACGGCGCCGTCGTCTCACGCGGGAGCCCTGCCCCGTCCGGACCCCGACGCCGCCGCAAAGTCCCTGCAGATTTCCCGGGCGCTGCTGGTGGACGACCGGGAGCAGCCCCGGGCCCTCGCCGCCGCGGAGTTGAGGCGCACGCTCCCGCACGTGAAGTTGGAGATCGCCAGCTCCCAGGCGGAGGCGATCCGGCTGCTGGATCGGTTCGCCCCGGCCCCGGAAGGGGCGGCGTCCTTCGAGACGCGAACGGACCGGAACCAGGACGGCCCGAACCAGAATCAACCGTCGTCCCGAAAGTGGTCCGGGGCGGGGGACGCGAAGCCGTTCCAGTTCGCGGTGGTGCGAAACGGGATGGCGTGGAGCGACGAGATGGAGTTGCCGCACGCCTTCCACGATCGGCTGCCGAACGTCCCGTTGATCATCACCTGCGACCCGGATTTGGACGAGGCTCCCGTGGACGCCAGGGATCCGGCCCTCGCCATGAACCTCGTGCGGCGGAACGGGCTGGAGGACGCCATCCCGATCGCCGGCGACAACGTGGCCGCCATCGCCGCCGCGGCTGAGGCTTGCCTGAAGCTGGACCGCATCGTCGCCGAACGCGACCGGGCGATCGCGGAGCGCGACCAAGCGATCGTGGAGCGGGACCGCAAGGCGACGGAGCTGCAGGCGTCGAAGGAGAAGGTCAATTCGCTGCTGCGCGCCTCCGCCAAATTGGCGGAGGCCGAGGCCGGCGAACGCCGCCGCCTCGCCCTCGTGCTGCACGAGGACATGCTGCAACTGTTGGTGGCGGCCCGGATGTTCCTCGCCTGCGCCCAGACCGCCGAGGACGACGCCGAGGGCGGCCCGCTGGCGGAGATCGACGCCCTGCTGGTCCGCAGCGTGCAGCTCTGCAAGGACCTGACCGGGCTGTGGAGCCCGCTGGTGCTCTACGAGGCGGGCCTGGTGGCGGCGTTGCGCTGGTTGGGCGAGACGACCCGGCCGTTGCCGGACCTCCCGCCGGGAGCCGAGTCCGACGAGGCGCCCTCCGCCCCGGCCGGGCCGATTCCGGGATCGCTGGTCGCGGAGGTGGACTGCGACGACGACGCCGAACCCGCCACCCAGGACAGTCGCACCCTGCTGTATCAGGCCGCGGTGGAGTTGCTCACCAACGTCGCCCGGCACGCCGGCGTCGATCACGCCCGGCTGTCGCTGCGGCGGGTCCGCACCGGCCCGGACTCGCCGGACATGCTCAGCCTGACGGTCTCGGACGAGGGACGCGGCTTCGACGCCGCCCCGGCCCCCCCGACCCCGGACGTCCCGCACGCCGGAGCCGCCCCGGACCGGGGCGCCCCCGCCCGCCCGGACGCCGGCCGGAGCCGCGATGCCGCTCCGGGCTCGGGAGCCGACGACGCGATCTCCGCCGACGCCGCGGTCTCCGCCGACGCCGACGCCGTGATCGACGACGACGCGGACGGGTCGGACTACCCGGCGACCGATCGGTTCGGCCTGTTCAGCCTGGCGGAACGGCTGCGGCTGGCCGGAGGCCGCATGGAGATCGAAAGCGTCGCCGGTCGCGGGACCACGGTGCGGCTGCTCTGCCCGGCGGACGCGGGGCGATTCGCCCAGCGTCCCCTGTTCGCGGATTCCGACCCGCCCCCCGCCGACGCCCCCGCAGCCCCCGCCGATGCCGACGGGATCCCCCACGACCCCGCTTCGCAGACCGAGATGCTCGCCCCCCCTTCGCCTTCCGAAACCAACCCGGCGACGGGTTCCACCCCGGCCACGGGTTCCAAGCCGTCCGCCGCCCCGGTGCGCGTCCTGCTGGCCGACGACCACCGCATCATCCGCATGTCCCTGTCCGGCCTGCTGGGCCGGGCGGCGGGGGTGGAGGTCGTCGGGGAGGCCGTCGACGGCGAGGAGGCCCTGCGGAAAGCGGAGGAGCTGCGGCCGGACGTCGTCCTGATGGACGTCAACATGCCGAACCTGGACGGCGTGGAGGCGACCCGCCGCCTGAAGGCCGCCCAGCCCCAGACGCGCGTGATCGCCCTGTCGATGCACGAATCCGACGACCGCGAGATGGAAATGTTCGAGGCCGGCGCCGAATGCTACGTCGTGAAGGACGGCCCGCCGGACCAGCTCCTCCGGGCGGTGCTCGGGGAAGCCCCGCTCTGACCCCCGGGGCGTTCGCCGGGGCCGGATGAAATCGTCGGCAGGACGCCTTCACGCCGGGGGCGGGAGAGGTGCCGCGTTCGTCGGCTTCGTTATCCTGCGACTCCCCATCCGGCCGTCCATCCTGCCGCCGCTTTGACCAAAGCCACGTCCCTCGAAGAATTGGCGCCCGCCGGGGCGACGCCGGCGAGCTATCGGTTCCAGCTGTTCGTCACGGGCAACAGCCTGCTGTCGCGGCGCGCCCGGGAGCACGTGGAGCGGCACCTCGTCGGCCCGCTGGGAAATCGGGCGGAGGTGGAGATCGTCGACCTCATCGCCGACCCGATCGCGGCGCGGCGGGAACGCATCGTCGCCACCCCCACGCTGATCCGCCTGGAACCCTCCCCGGTCGTGCGGTTGATCGGCGACCTGACGGACTTCGATCGCGTCCGCACCCTGGTGCTCGTCGGGGATGATTGCCGCCTGGTCGACGGAGCCTCGGCTCACCCGGCAGCCAGCGCCCCGCTCGCCAGTGCCCCGCCAACCAGCGCCGCGAGCCGCTCGGCGGACGGCGCGCCCTCCGGCGTTGCGCCGACGACCGACCCGTCGCCGGCCTAACGCCGCCCCCTCTCCCGCGGCGGCGCCCCCGACGCCCCGGTTCACACACGGCCGTCGCTCGACGCCAGCCCGGCATCCTGGCTCCCCTCTCGCCCCCGCGTTTCGTCCACAATGTCCCACGCTCTCCCCAGCGACGCCCGCCCCGCCGGCGAAGACGCCTCCGCCGCACAGGACGCCGCCGGCCGGGACGAGGACGCGGGTCGGCACGCCGGCCTGCCCCGTCTGGCCACGGGGCTGGAGGGGCTGGACCATGTGCTGATGGGCGGGCTGCCCCGGGGCCGCACCACCATGGTGCTGGGCTCCAGCGGCTCCGGCAAGACGCTGCTGGTCTCCCAGTTTCTCTGGAACGCCGTGCGGCGGGGCGAGCCGGCGGTGCTGGTCACCTTCGAGGAACAGGCGCAGGAACTGATCCGCAATGTGGGGACGCTCGGCTGGGATCTCGGGGCGGCGGCGGAGGCCGGCACGCTGCAACTGGTCGACGCCTCCCCCGATCCGCACGCGCAGACGCCCATCGGCGACTACGACCTGTCCGGGATCATCCTCCAGGTTCAGGCCGCGGTTCAGCAGTGCGGGGCGAAGCTGGTCGCGCTGGACTCCCTGGGCGGGCTGTTCACCCAGTTCGAAGACCACGGGGCGCTGCGACGGGAGATCGTGCGCCTGCGGGACCTCCTGCGGGAGATGGGCTGCACCACCGTCATCACCGCCGAGCGCCTGCACGAGGACGGCCCGGTCTCCCGGCACGGGATCGAGGACTTCGTCGCCGACTGCGTGCTGATCCTGCGGCAGACCCTGTCGAACGAGCGCCTCCGTCGCACCGTCCAGGTGCACAAACTCCGGGGGGACCGCCACCGCCACGGCGAGTATCCCTTCATCATCGCCGCGGGGGGGGAAGCGGCCCCCCCCGGCGGGCTGCACAACGGCATCGTGGTCCTGCCGATGTCGACGGAGCGGCTGTCCCAGGGCAGCGTCGCCGACCGCACGCCCTTCGGCAACGCGGGCCTGGACAGGATGACCGGCGGCGGGCTGTTCCAAGATTCCGTCGTGCTGATCAGCGGGCCGACCGGCGGCGGCAAAACGTTGCTGGCCTCCACCTTCGCCGCCCACGGCTGCCGCACCGGCGACCGCAGCCTGTTCCTCAGCTTTGAAGAAAGCCGGGCTCAACTGGTCCGCCACGCCGCCAACTGGAGCCACGACTTCGCCCATTGGGAGGAGCAAGGCCTGTTAAAAATCCGGTGCGAATACCCGGAGAATCGCGGCCTCGAAGGGCACCTGTACGAGATCCAGCGGCAGATCGAACTGTTCGAGCCCCAGCGCCTTGTGGTCGACAGCGTCAGCGCCCTGGCCCGCATCGGGACGCCCCGCGCCTTCCGCGAGTTCCTCATCGCGCTGTCCAGCCACCTGAAACGCAAACGGGTCTGCGGGCTGCTGACCGTCACCAGTTCCCACATCGTCAGCCGCTCGGAGAAGGTCGGAGTTCATATCTCCACCCTCACCGACGCCATCATCCTGCTGCGCTATCTGGAGCAGGACAACGAGATCGGCCGCAGCGTGTCGGTCGTCAAGATGCGCGGCAGTCAGCACGACAAGCACGTCCGTCAGTTCACCATCGACGACGCCGGCGCGCATGTCGGCGAGCCCGTCCACGAGACGAGCGCGGTGATCGGCAACATCCTCCCCTGAGCGGACGAACGCAGTCCGCGTTCGGCCCCTCCCCCTTCAGAGAAAGGGGCCGGGGGTGAGGGTGACGCACGGTTCCTGCGTCTCCGCTCGGAAAGTGTGAGCCCGAAGCGCAAGCGAGGCTGGGTGATGGCGCCATGTGGGCACGCCTCGGCTCGCGCCTCGGGCTGCCAACTCTGAGGGCCGGCCGCTGAACGACGTCCGGGCGTCGCTGCCCCCTCACCCCCAACCCCTCTCCCCCAAAAGGGGGGCGAGGGGAGCAACGCACCCCGCCGACGCCGGGCGCCGGGGGGCTGAATCCCGCCCCGGACCGGCGCGAATAACCGGTGGACGGCCGGTGCACGGCGGAGGCTCCGATTTCGCCGCCGGCGGCGCGGTGGACGGGCAGCCGCGCCGTCCGCCGGTTGCCCACCGCCGCTCCACCGTGAACCCACCAGTTGTTCGCGCCGGCCGGAGGGCGATTCGCGACCGCAAGCCCTTGGGCGGCGGCAAGTAACGGCTGACGACGTCGCGTCGTGCACCGCGGAGGCGGCTCCCGTAAAGGAATACTACTGATTCTTGGAAGCGGGAGCGGCCGCTCGGCCTGCGGCCGGCCGACCGCGCGACGGGTAACGTACCGAACGGTAGAGAACAGGTCGCCCGTTTCACGCGAACTACTCCGGTCAGGGCGGGGATCGGGCTGTGCGGGAGGGGGCGAAGCCGGGGCGAACATTGGGCAATCCCGCCTCCGCCGACCCCCGCCAGAGGCCCCGTGGCGGCTGGGATGTCGTAAACTGGAGGCCCCGTCCATTGCGCACGCCGTGCGTCCCCCGGTCCGCGTTCTCGCCGCTCGCGTCACTCGTTCCCGGCGCCCTCGTTCCGCCCGAAACTGCCCGATGAAACTGCACTGCGCCCGCCCCGCCCTCGCCGCGGCGTTCACCACCGTCGGGGCCGCCGTGCCCACCCGCACCCCCAAGGAGATCCTCCGCAACGTGCGGATCGACGCCGAGGGCGATTCCGCGGTGCTCTCCGGCACCGACAGCGAGGTCGGCGTGCGGGTCAAACTGGGCGGCGTGACCGTCGAACGCCCCGGCTCCACCCTGCTGCCGGCCCAGCGCGTCCAGCAGATCCTGCGGGAACTCAACGACGACACCGTGCACCTCGAACTCGGCCCCGCCCCGGGCGCCAAAGGCGGCGAGGAGCCGGAGGAGAACGACGCCGTCTGGATCCGGGCCGGGCACTCGGAGTTCCGCCTCTCCCCCGAAGATCCCGCGGAGTTCCCGCCGGTCGCCGACTTCGAGCAGGACGCCTACCACACCCTGTCCGAGGGCGTGCTGAAGGGCGCCATCCGCCGCACGCTGTTCGCCACGGACACCGAGAGCACCCGCTACGCCCTGGGCGGCGTGCTGGTGGAAGTCGGTTCCGGCGAGAACGGCGGGGAGACCGTCACCTTCGCCGCCACCGACAGCCGCCGCCTGGCCGTGGTGGAAGCCGCCGCCTCCGCGACCGGCTCCCCCGGCACGGGCCCGGCCGACGGGCCGGTGATCCCCGCGAAGGCCCTGGGCATCCTGGACCGCGTGCTGGGCGACGCCGACGGCGAAGTGTTCGTCACCCTGCGGGACAACGACGTGCTCTGCAAAGCCGGCGACGTGGTCGTCTCCGCCCGTCTGGTCGAGGGCCGCTTCCCCCGCTACCGGCAGGTCATCCCCGCCGAGAGCAAGCACACGATCGAGATGGTCGCCGGGCCGTTTTATTCGGCGGTCCGTCAGGCCCAGATCGTGACCAGCGACGAGACCCGCGGCGTCGACTTCACCTTCGAGGACGGCAACCTGACCCTGACCAGCCGGGCCGCCGATGTGGGGGCGTCCAAGATCGAACTGCCGGTGCCCTACGACGGCGAGGCGTTCACGATCACCTTCGACCCCCGCTTCGTGGCGGACTTTTTGAAGGTGCTGGAACCGGAAGCGACCTTCACGATCGGCCTGAACGACCCGGACAGCGCCGCCGTGCTACGCACCGGCGGCGACTACACCTACGTCATCATGCCGCTGTCGCGGGATCGCTGAACCCACCAACCCGAAGCGTCAGCGAGGGCGTCGGGCGCAGCCCGGCGAGCGTTTCCCGCGGCTGCGCCGCGGCCCTCGCGGACGCTTCGAGTTGGTAGGATGAGGCGACGTCACGGCGTTCAAGCGAAGACCACCCCATGCCGCCCCGCAAGCCCGTCGGTTCGAGCAACAGGCCCCGTCCCGGTCGTCCGACGGGCGGCCCCGGCACGCCGCCGACGCTCGGGGCGGCGTTGGCGGAGCTGATTCGTATCAAGGGCGTCGCCTCGACCGGGGAGAGCACGCAGTTGGCGAAGGACTGGCGGGCCGCGGCCGGGGACCGGATCGCGGATCGCACCCGGGTGATCGGCGTGCGGCACGGGGCGTTGCACGTGGGCGTGCAGAACTCCGCGTTGCTGGGGGAGCTGGCCTCCTTCCATCAGGACCGCCTGCTGGCGGAGATGCAGCGCCGCATGCCGGAAACCCGGCTGCGGACGTTGAAGTTCAAACTCAACGGCGAACTCCGCAAGCCCCCCTCGGAGCGCCCGAACCCCGCCCAACCGCCCGACCCGGCTTTGGGGAATGATCAGAGCCCAAGAGACAAGAACCAAAGGCCGTTCGGAGGCTGAGAAGCGGTTTCAGACCCGCATCTCAAGACGCCCCCCGCTTCGCCGTCGCCGATAGGCGGCGCGCGTCTTCAGGACGCTCCCGGGATAGTGAACCGGCGGCCACCGTTTCGGCATGTCCGAACCGGCCTCCGGAGCGTACAATGAGGGCCTTCGCAGCCTGAATTTCACGCTCCCGCCGCGCATGTCCACTGACGCTCCCGCTCCCCCCGACACGACCCCCGAGACCGTCGCCGGGATGGCCCCAGGCGCCGGTGAGAACGCCGGCGGGAAAACGGTCGTCGGGCCGGACGGCAGCACGTACGGCTCGGATCAGATCCGTCACCTGCAGGGGATCGAAGGCATCCGCCTGCGGCCGGCGATGTATATCGGCGGCACCGACGCCGTCGGCCTGCACCATCTGGTGTACGAACTCATCGACAACGTCATCGACGAGTTCTCCAACGACTACGCCACGACCTGCCGGGTAAAGATCAACGCGGACGGCTCCGTGACCGTCTCCGACGACGGCCGCGGCATCCCCGTCGCCGAGACCGAGGCGCTCGGCGGCCGCAGCGCCCTGGAGGTCGTCTTCACGGAGCTGCACGCCGGCGGCAAGTTCGACCGCTCCAGCGGCTACACGACCGGCACCGGCGGCCTGCACGGCATCGGCATCACCGCCGTCAACGCCTGCGCCGAATGGCTTGAGGCCGAAGTCCGCCGCGACGGCTATCACTGGACCATGGAGTTCAAACGCGGCGAACTCACCCAGCCGCTCAAGCGGCTTGGCGCCGCGACGGAGACCGGCACCACGGTCACCTTCAAGCCCGACGCCGCCATCTTCGGCGACACCGAAGTCGTCTATGAAACGCTGCACCGCCGCCTGCGGGACGCCGCCTTCCTCAACGCCGGTCTCAAAACCAGCATTGAGGACGAACGCACCGACCAGAAGGAAGAATTCCGCTACGAAGACGGCCTCACGGAGTTCGTGCAGTACCTCAACCGCACCGAAACCCCGCTGTTCCCGCAGGTGATCCGCTGCGCCGGCGAGATCACCGTCGGCGAGGAGCAGGGCGCGGCCCAACTGATCGGCGTGGACGTCGCCTTTCAATATCACGCCGGCTTCTCCGAGCAGGTCCGCTGCTACGGCAACGGCATCTTTAACAGCGAGGGCGGCTTTCACCTCTCCGGATTTAAAACCGCCCTCACCCGCACGCTGAACGCCTACGGCAAGCGGACCAACGCCTTCAAGGACATCGTCCCCGCCGGCGACGACTTCCGCGAAGGCCTCGCCGGCGTGGTGACCGTCCGCCTGCCGGACCCCAAGTTCCTCGCCCAGAATAAGGTCAAGCTGCTCAACAACGAGGCCGAGGGCGCCGTCAACAGCGTCGTCGGGGAGCAACTGGCGAAGTACCTGGAGGAGAACCCGGACGTCGCCAAGGTCGTCCTGCAAAAGGCGGTCAAGGCCGCCGAGGCCCGCGAGGCGGCCAAAAAAGCCCGCGAAATGGTCCGCCGCAAAGGCGCCCTGACCACCGGCGGCCTGCCGGAGAAACTCCGCGACTGCCGCAGCCGGGAGCTGGAAAACACCGAGCTGTATCTGGTCGAAGGCGACTCGGCCGGCGGCTCCGCCGACACCGGCCGCGACAGCGAAACGCAGGCGATCCTGCCGCTGCGGGGCAAGATCCTGAACGTGGAGAAAGCCCAGCTCGTCAAGGTGCTGGACAACAACGAAATTAGCAACATTTTCAAGGCGGTCGGCGTCCCCCCGCAGGCCGGCGACGCGGAAGTCCGCAAGCGCCGCTACGGCCGCATTATTCTGATGTGCGACGCCGACATCGACGGCTCCCACATCCGCACGCTGATCCTCACCTTCCTGTTCCGGCACCTCCGCGAACTGGTGCGGTGCGGGGCGGTGTATATCGCCCAGCCGCCGCTGTATCGGGTGACGAAAAAGGGCTCCCGGGCCGCCCCGCGGTACGTCCTGACCCACGAGGAGATGCAGACCGAACTGGTCGAGCTGGGCCGCGACGGCGCGGAGTTGGTCGTGAAGAAGGACGGTTTCGAGTTCGCCGACGACGCCCTCGCCCGGCTGTCCGGCCTGCTGATGAAGCTGGAAGAGCCGTTGGAAACGCTCGAACGCCGCGGCGTGGATTTCCGCCTGCTGGTCCGCGAGGAATTGATCGGCGCCGACGACCAGGGCCGCGGCGGCCTGCTGCCCCGCTACCGGGTGACGATCGGCCCGAACGAGACTTGGCTCGCCGATAAGGCCGCCCTCGACGCCTTCCTGGAAGAGCATCAGCCCGCCGCCCCGGCGCCGACCGCGGACGGGGAGACCGCCGCGGAAGGGGCCGCCGCGGAGGCCGACGCCGGCCCGCTGTTTACGGTCACCGACCTGCACGAGATCCGCGGCATCAACGAGGCCCTGAGCGAATTGAAGGGCTTGGGCGTGAACCCGTCGGACCTGATCTCCGCCGGCCTGCGCAACGGCGAGCCGGTCGTGCCGTTCTTCGTCCGTCATAAAGGCGGCGAGGACGGCCTCGAAAGCCTGCGGGAACTGCTCCCGAAGCTGCGCGAGTTGGGCGAACGCGGCCTCGCCGTGGTCCGCTTTAAAGGGCTGGGCGAGATGGACAGCGAAGAATTGTGGACGACCGCGATGGACCCGGAGACCCGCACCCTGATGCAGGTCACGATGGCCGACGCCAGCGGCGCCGACGAGATCTTCCGCATCCTGATGGGCGACGCCGTCGAACCCCGCCGCGAGTTCATCGAAAAGCACGCCCTCGAAGCCCGCGACCTGGACGTGTGAGGACCGGAGGAAACGCGGGCGGCCGCCACGCTGGAACGCCATGATCCGAACTGCCCATGAAGACTTGGCGTTTCTCGCCGATGCGGCGTCCGCCCGGGATCTGCGGCGGCTCTATGACCTACGGATTCAAGCCGTCGTCGATCTCGCTGTGGAAGAACCGCCCGCCACGCTCGGCCGCGACCTCATCTACTGCCGCTTCCCGCTGCACGACGACGGGTCGAACTCGCCCGAGTTGATCGCGACTGCTGTCGAAACGGTCCATATGCTCTTCGTCCGCCAAATCCGCACGCTGGTGTGCTGTTCGGGGGGGATGAGCCGGTCCCCCGTTATCACCGCGGCGGCGCTGGCCCGGCTGACTGGCGGATCGCTGGAGGATTGCCTCGTCCACCTGACCGACGGCGGGCCACGGGACGTCTCGCCAGCGCTGCTGGCCTCCGTGCGAGCGGCGACGGCACAGCGCTAAGTCACTGTTTCAATACTAACCCGAAGCGTCAGCGAGGGCCTCTGCGCAGCGGAGGCGACCTTTCGTCGAGCTGCGGCCGACGCCCTCGCTGACGCTTCGGGTTGGTGTTCCTCAGGTCCTGAAACAGCTTATAAACCCAGACCGCTCACGTCGGGCTCATGCGTCCCTCAATGCCCGCCGCACCGCGGCGGCGACTTCGGCGATGACCGGGACGGCGACGCTGTTGCCGCATTGTTTGCGCAGCGCCCGATGGCTCACCGCAATGCGGAAATCGTCGGGAAATCCCTGCAGTCGCAGCAGTTCCCGGCCGGTGGGGCGGCGCTCGCCGTTGACTAATAAATAGCTGTGGCTGGCGTTCGCCCGCAGGGCGCAGCTATACGGGTGCTGGCCGATGTGGCCGCCTTTGTTCTCGTGCCAGATCGACGGGCGGATCGGCTGTTTGCCCTGCTCCCGTAGGCGGGCCAGACGCTTCGCCCGGATATATTCGGTGCCCCACAGCTTCGGGGCGACGGCGTCGTCCGGTTCGAGGATCTCCGCCAGGTCGGCCCGCTCCGGGTAGGGCTCCGGCCAACGGAAGGGGGCGGTCTCTAAATCGTTCCGCAGGGCGACGATGAAGGTGCGTTCCCGCCGCTGGGCGACGCCGTAGTTCAGGGCGTTCAGCACCGTCACGTGGGTCGTATAACCCAGCTCCTCCAGCGTGTTCACCACGGTGGCGCAGGTGCGGCCGCCGTCGTGGGTGCGGAATTGTTTGACGTTCTCCAGGACCGCGGCGGCGGGGCGGCGTTCCTTGAGAATGCGGGCGACGTCGAAGAACAGCGTTCCGCGGGTGTCCTCGAAGCCCCGCCGCTTGCCGATGATGCTGAAGGCCTGACAGGGGAAGCCGCCCAATAACAGGTCGTGCTCCGGCACGTCGGCGGCGTCAATTGCGGTGATGTCGCCGTGCGGTCGGTCGCCGAAGTTCGCCTCGTAGGTGTCGCAGGCGTCGGCGTCGATCTCCGAGGAGAACACGCATTCGCCCCCGGCCGCCTCAAAGCCCAGCCGGAAGCCCCCGATCCCCGCGAACAGATCAATAAACCGAAACGGCGGCCCCAGCGGCGAGACCCGCACCCGCCCGCGGCCGATTCGCCGGATTAGCAGCGAGCCGCCGGCGGTCAGGCCGGCCTCTTGATACCAGGCAGCCAGTTCCGGGGACTGGGCCGACTCCCCGAACAGCGGCCCGTCGCCGGACAGGGCGGCGTCGATCTGGCGGGCGGCCCCGTCGTCTGAAATGCCGTCGGTCGGGACTTCGATCCGCAACGTCTCGGCGTCGCTCAGCCAGGGGCCGCCCCGCAGCGGGCCGAGCGGCAGCACGCCGCCCCGGAGGTCGGCGGCGGTCGGGGCGATCGTCGCGAACCGCGGGGTCATGGGGCGGGGGGCAGGAGGTTGAAGGACGAAGGTTGAAGGTTGGAGCCGGGGGGGGAAGGTGGGGGCGGGCGTCGTCCCTTTCCGCCTTCAACCTGTCCCCTTCCACGTCGCCGCCCGTGGCCGATTCCGTCGACCCTGCCGTGCGGAGCGCCATCATGCGGGCGGTGCGGTCGGAGAACACCGGGCCGGAGCGCGTGGTGCGAAAACTGGCCCATCGACTGGGCTATCGGTTCCGACTGCACCGCCGCGACCTGCCCGGCACGCCGGACCTGGTCTTCCCCGGCCGGCGGAAGGCGCTCTTCGTGCACGGCTGCTTCTGGCATCGGCACCCGCATCCCGATTGCCGTCGCGGTCGCAGCACGCCGGCCAGCCGCACGGAGTACTGGGAGGCGAAGTTCGCCCGCAACGTGACCCGCGATCGCCGCAACGAGCGGGAACTGCGGGCCGCCGGCTGGGGGGTGATGGTCGTGTGGGAATGCCAGACCCGGCCGGCGGAACTGGACCGGCTGGCCGGCCGGCTGCGGCGGTTTCTGGGCTGAGGGCGGTTCCTGGGCGGGCCGACGGGGGCTCCCCCGGCGGCCGAGGGAGATTTTTTCAGGCCGCCGACGGGGAATTTCCAATCGAAACGTGCGAGAAACCCGGGGCGAACTTCCCCGGACCTCCTCGCACGCTGTTCTCGGCGGGCGAGGCGCAGACAATCGCGCTGCTCGTGACCGATCCCGCGCCCCCCGCCGACCGTTTCCCCGGCCGTCCCGCCGAGGCGGCCGGGCCGGGGGACCGATTCGCCGCGGCGCTGGCCCGGGCCGCGGACCTCGCCGCCTGTGCCGACTCCCCGGAGGCGGCGCTGGAGGCCGGCGTCGAACTGATCTGCGAACTGACCGGCTGGCCGCTGGGCCACGTCGTCCTGCCGGAACCCGGCGGGAGCGGCGGCCAGGGGCCGGGGCTGCGGGACACGAACATCTGGCACCTCGCGGCGGCGGCGGCCCGGACGGACGAGGGGCCGGCGCTGGCCGGGTTGCTGGACACGCTGGGCCCCGGTCCGTTGCCGGGCGGGAGCGGTCCGCAGGCCCCCACCGCCGCCGGCCGCGCCTTCGCCGCCGCCCGCCCCGTCTGGCGGGCGCTGGCGGGAGAGCCGGGGGGAGCGACTGAAGCCGGGCCGAACGCCAAGGGGGCGAACGCCGACGGGCCGGGGCCGATTCGGGCGGCGCTGGCGGACGCGGGGCTGCGGGGGGCGTACGCGGTGCCGCTGATCGTCGACGGGGCGGTCGCGGCGGTGTGTGAGTTCTTCACCGTCCATCTCCCGCCGGAGGCGCCGGCCGAGAGGGCCGACGGAGCCGACGGGGGCACCGGCGAGGGAACTGAGGAGAGCGTCGCCGAGGCGGCCCGGTCCGGGGCGGTCGCGGCGGCGGTGGGGCGGCAGGTCGCCGCCGCGTTGACGCAAACCCGTACCGCGGCACGGTTGGCCGCCCGGGAGGACGATCTGGACGACCTGTTCGAGACCGCCGCCGCCGGCATCGTGTTGCTGGAACCGGACGGCACGATCCGCCGCTCGAACCGGGCCTTCGCCCATTCGCTGGGCCGCTCCCCGGGGGCGCTGGCGGGACGGCCGATCGCGGAGTTGTTCGCCCCGAACGGCCGCGGCAGCGGCCCGCTGCTGGCGGCGGCCCGCTCCGGCCGGCCGCTGCTGGGACATGAGGCGGACTTCCTCACCGCCGGCCCCGGCGCCGGGTCGCCGCCGGGGCTCTCGGGCGAGGAGGGCGGTCGAGCCGGGGGCGAGATCCGCACCCTGCTGATCGACGCGGACGCCCGCCGCCCCCCCGCCCCGCCCGGCCCCGGCGAGGCGCCCAACCGCCCCACGCACTCGGGGAACGGCGACGACGAGGCGGACGAAACCGGGGGCGGGCTGTTCGTCGGCCCGGTGCTGCGGTGCTTCACCCGGGACGTGACCGCCCGCCGCCGCCGCGAACAGGACCGCAACCGCCTGGCGGAGATCGTTCGCGCCACGCCGGACGCCGTCACCTCCAAGGACCTCCGCGGGGTGCTGCAAACCTGGAACGAGGGGGCGGTCCGCATGTACGGCCACCCCGCCGACCGGGCCCTGGGCAAGTCCGCCCCGGAGCTGGGCATCGTCCCGCCGGAGCTGGCCGAGGAGGATCGCCGCCTGATGGCCACCGCCGCCGCGGGCCGCCGCGTGGAGCAGTTCCAGACGAAGCGGGTGCGGGCGGACGGGGTGCGGATCGACGTTAGCCTGACCGTGGGCCCGGTGCGGGACGCCGCCGGCCGAGTAGTGGGGGCGGCGTTCGTGGCCCGGGACATCACGGAGCAGAAGCGGGCCGCCGAGGAGCTGGAACGCGCCACCAGCCGGGCGGAGCAGGCCAGCCGGGCGAAAACGGAGTTCCTGGCGAACGTCTCGCACGAACTCCGCACGCCCATGAGCGCGATCCTGGGGTTCACGGAGCTGGCCGCCGACGAGCCGCTGCCCCCGCACGTGCTGGACTGGCTGGGCACGGTGCGGGAGAGCGCCGACCACCTGCTGGCGCTGCTGAACGAGATCCTGGACTTCTCCCGGATCGAGAGCCGCCGGTTCGAGCTGGACCCCACGCCCTTCTCCCCCCGGGAGGTGGTGGAGGAGACGGTCCGCAGCCTCGCCCCGGTCGCCGACCGCAAGGGGCTGGAACTGACCGGCTCGGTCGGCCGGGGCGTGCCGGAGGCTCTCACCGGCGACCCGGTCCGCCTGCGGCAGATCCTCACCAACCTGACTGGCAACGCGGTGAAGTTCACCGACCGCGGCCGCGTCGCGGTGCGGATCGAACGGGACGCTCCCGACGGCTCGAGGCGCGACGGCTCGGAGTCCGCGGACCGGGAGCCGGCGCTCGGGGAGCCGGTGCGGTTGCACGTCACCGTGCAGGACACCGGCCCCGGCATCGCCGCCGCCGACCGGGAGCGCGTCTTCCAGCCGTTCGCCCAGGCGGACAGCACCTCCACCCGCAAGCACGGCGGGACGGGGCTGGGGCTGTCCATCACGCACCGGCTGGTCCGGTTGATGGGCGGCACCGTCTGGCTGGAAAGCGTCTCCGACGACGACCTGCCCGAGGGCGCCCGGCGGACCGCCGACGGCGTGCCGGCGACCGGCACGACGTTTCACGTCGCCCTGACGCTGCCGGCGGCGGACCCGGGCTCGGTGTCGCGGGAGGGCACCGTCGCGGACGTGCCCCAGGACCTCGCCCCCCGGCTGCGCGGCCTGCCGGTGCTGGTGGTGGACGCCAGCCCGGAGAACCGCCGCCTGCTCTGCGAGGCGCTGGAAAGCTGGCAGATGGCGCCCGTCACCGCCGCCACCGCGCAAGAGGCGCACGAACTGGTCGCCGCCGCCGCCGCCGAGGGCCACGCCTTCCCGCTGGTGCTGGCCGACGCCGCCCTCGCCGGCCTGCCCTCCGCCCCCCGCCGGGCCGGCGGCCGTTCGAGCGGACGGACCAACGGACGACCGAACGGCGCCCCGACCGACGCCAAGCCGGGGTCCTCGAAGACGGGCGCCTCGAAAACCGCCGCGGCGAACTGGGACGCCGAGGCGAACGCTTACCCGGGGCTGGTGGCCGAGGCGGCGGCGGCGGGCGGGGCGGGCGTGGTGCTGGTCACCGCCGACGGCCGCCGCCGCCGCCGCGCCGAACTGGACGCCCCCGGCGTCGCCGGCACGGTGGAGAAGCCCATCGCCCGCAGCGAACTGCTGGACACCATCGTCGCGGCGCTGGGCGCGGAGCCGATTCACGAATCCGAGGGCGACCGCCCCCGCTCCGTCACCCCCGCCGCCCAGGCCGCCCGGCTGCGGATCCTGCTGGTGGAGGACACCGCCGCCAACCGCAAGGTGATCACCGCGGTGCTGACCAAACGCGGCCACAAGGTGACCGTCGCGGTGAACGGCCGGGCCGGCGTGGAGACCTTCACCCGGGCTCTGGATCAGGCCGCCGACCGCACCGCCGCCGGCAAGGCGCCCGTGCACGCCCGGGCCGTCGGCGGCCGCCGGGGCGGGTTCGACGCGGTCCTGATGGACGTGCAGATGCCGGTGCTCGACGGCCTGCGGGCCACCTCGGAACTGCGACGGATCGAGGAGGCCCGCGACCTGCCCCGCACCCCCGTGCTGGCCCTCACCGCCCACGCGCTCAAGGGCGACCGGGAGCGCTGCCTGGCGGCGGGGATGGACGGCTACCTCTCCAAGCCGATCGACGTGCACGAGCTGATCGGCACCCTCGAACGGCACGCCCGCCGCGCCCGCCGCACGGCCGCCGCGCACGGCAAGACGGATCGGGCCGCCCTCGCCGCCGCCGCCGACCTGCCGGACTCGGACCCGTCATTGGGAGTTCTGAACGACCCCGGCGCGGGAACCTCCACCGTGGACATGGCCGTTCTCGACGAGGACGAGGACGCGCCGGCGATCTTCGACCGGGCCGCGGCGCTGGCCCGGATGGGCGGGGACAGCGGGCTGCTGGCGGAGGTCGCCGGGCTGTTCGCCGAGGACGCCCCCCCGCTGTGCCGCACCTTCCAGGAGGCCGCCGAGACCGGCGACGCGGAGGCCGCCCGGGTGGCGGCCCACACGCTCAAGGGGATCTGCGCCACGGTGGGCGGGGACCGGGCGAAGGCCGCCGCCGGTGCCGCGGAGCAGGCCGCCAGCGCCCACGTGGACGACGCCCTCGCCGCCGGCCGCGACCCCGCCGCCCTGCCGCCCGCCGACGTCGCCGACCTCCCCCCCGCCGGCGCCGCCTTGACCAGCGCCGTTACCCAACTCGCCACCGCCCTCACCGAGGCGTTCCTCACGCGGTGAGAGGCGGCCGCCCTGCCGAGCGGTCGGACCGCCGCTTGACCGGCCGTCGGGGGCGGGATGAGATGGAAACGCCGGCAAATCGCCCCCCGGCCCGCGGCGCGTTCTCCAGCCGGCCTGCCCCCACCTCCTGCGGCCCGCCCCACGTAAACCGCGTCCGATCCGGCGCGTGAAAACGTGCGCACGTTTTCACGCGCCGGATCGGAGGAAACATTCGTCTTGCAGCAAGAAAACGAACTCACACGATGCCTATCGTACTCATGTTATCGGCCGGCCCATTGGATCAGGACCGCCTGCGGCTGGGGGCCGAGTTCCGCGACATTCGACACTCGCTCCAGCGTTCGAGAAATCGAGAGAATTGGACGATCGAAAGTAATGAAGCCGCGACAGTAGATGATCTGCGAAGGGCAATGTTGGATTACCGCCCCTCTGTCGTTCATTTCTCTGGCCACGGGAGCGGCTTGGGCGGCCTTTGCTTTGAAGATGAAAACGGCAACACACATCTCGCAGATGCTGCGCCGCTCGCCAAACTATTTCACCATTTCAAAGACGATCTGAAATGTGTCGTGCTGAATGCCTGCTATTCAAAGATCCAAGCCGATGCGATCCGCGACGAAATCGACTACGTAATTGGGATGCGATCCGCCGTCGGTGATCACTCTGCGGCAAAATTTGCCGTGGCTTTCTACGACGCTGTTTTTGCGGGCACTAACTATCGTACGGCGTTCGCTCTCGGTTGTACCGCTCTCGACCTCAACTCGTTGCCTGATTCTGACGTTCCCGTATTCATGACGGGCTCCCATCTCGACATATCGACCCTGCCGTACACCAGCTGCGTGCCCGAAGTCGAACGCGTCCTCTATACGTACTTCAATACCCCCTTTCGGGATCGAGCTCCACTCACGACGGGCGGCGATCGGCTCAAAAGGACCATTCAAAAATACTACGGTGAGCAGGTGCGACGCAATGTAGACAAGGTGCAAGTTCTAGGGATGGATCAAATGGACGACGACCAATGGCGAGTCCTCGTCGAAGTGGCCGCAGGAGAAGACCGGCAGCAGTGCGTGGTCTATGTGTATATCCACGACCGCCGCGTCTTGGTTGAATGGGAAGCCACAGTGGGCTATTGGAGTGTGCCGGTAAAAACTTATCTTGCGCTCGGTTCGGACGGGCCCGTAATCGCTCGCGTCAAGGCGCAGCTTGGTGACTACTACAACTACGGCTTTGCTGATCAGCAGCACCGGTTTCAATGCGTCGATCTTCGCACTGAGACAAACGCAAGTCTCTATGGATACGTCCGGCGACACTCGGATGCTTACGGCGATTTGATCACAATTATCGACGACGGCAATTGGCACTCCGTTACGCTCGAAATTGTAAATGCAACAGACAAAACCGACATGCCGCTCATCCAGAGAGTGCTTTCGCCAACTTGGCTGTTTACACCGTCTGACAGTACTGCAGAACCAAGCAGTGAACGCGGAGCAGCGTAGTCACGTTTTCAGATGGAGGACTAACCGCGGCGGCCCGGTTATCGCAAATGTTCCGCGAGCGGGCGGGTGGCCGGGGTGACGGGACGGGTCGGTGATTCTTTGCTGACGGGTGGCCGGGGTCGGCTCGCTCGAGACTTTGTCTTCGAGGCGACGTGGCCGGGCCGCCCCCGGGGCGGGCGAGGCTCGATCAAGAGCAAGCCGCGTCGCCCTCCCGTCGCCTAGTTCAGCGGGGCCGGCGTCGCGTCGACGCGTTCCAACTTGGCCGCTTCGGCTTCGGGGGCAATCACGCCGCCGGTGCCGTCCGGGTAATCCTGCCCGGCGGCGGGGGCGCCGATCATCAGCCGCACCGGCACGACGCCCAGCGAGGCCAGCGCCGCGTCGTAGTCCTCCACGATCTCCGCGTCCGCCGGCGGGGGATCGGCGCCGATCGAGTCGGCGTGCTCCTGCGTCAGGTCGCGGTCGTCGGAGGTCAGGAACGTCTGCACCGGCTCGCCGGGGGCGTGCCGCTCCAAGGAGACCGACCCGCTGGTGTCCTCCCCCTGAAAGATGAGCACGGGGGCGTTCAACGTCTCGGCGAACGCCGCCGCGTCGAAGTCCTCCCACACCCCGACGCGGTGGCAGACCTGCACCCAGTCGCTGCCCTTCACCTGGGCGATCGTGCCGGAGGGGCCGTACATCGCCTCGTCCGTCGCCGTCACCGGCACGTTCTCGGTCACGCTTTGCCCGACGGTTTTGCCGTACGCCTCGGAGACCGCGTCCATCGGGGCCTGCGCGAACAGCACGACCCAGGAGTAATCCCCGAAGTCGCCCACGAAGGCGCTGAACTCTTCCGGCGGAGCGTACGGGGCGTCCTCGTCCTCGAACGCCTCGTCGTCCGTCGTCGCGGCGTCCGGGGCTGGGGAACAGCCGACGGAGAGGCCTCCCGTCAGCAGGGCGAGGGCGGCCAGGGCGGAGCAGAGCGGAGGGCGCACGGGAGGCCTCGGGCTTGGGGGGAAGCGGCGACGAACGGCGACGCGGGACCCCGGACTCTGCGTGAACCGCGCTTCGCCCCGCAACCGAACCGCGCCCGGCCGGACGCCTGCGTCCGGCGGGGGCGGGCGGATTGGGAGCCGTAACCCATTGAGGTGCAGCCGCTTCGGACAAAACAGGTCCCGGGGCCGCCTTAGGTAGAGGTCGCATCTTGAAGCGGCCCGCCCCCGAGCGAATCCGACCGAGCAAACCCGTGATCGAACCTGCGACCGAATCCAAACCGCCCGATTCCGATCGGAGTCCCGAACCGCTGACCGAACGGATCGCCGACTGGCGCCCGACCGGCGAGGCGATCGACGCCGCCGCCCGCGTGGTCCGCGGCGTGGCCCTGTGCGGGACGACCTCCCGCAACGGCTACGCCTACCCCGAAGCGGTCCTGCGGGCCGCCGCCCCGCTGTACGAGGGGGCGCCGGTCTTCCTCGACCACGCCCCGGCCGCCCCGACCGGCCGCCCCGCGGACCGCGGCCGCAGCGCCCGGGACTACGTCGGCAGCGTGAGGGCCGTGCGGTTCGAGGAGGGCCGACTGCGGGGCGACGTGGCCGCGTTGGACACCGACGCCGGCCGCACCTTCCTCGCCCTGGCGGCCGGCGACGCCGCCGGCGCCGCCCCGCGGGTGGGGATGAGCCACGTGGTGCTCGCCGAACGCACCGCCGACGGCTCCGCCGTGACCGCGATCCGCGAGGTGCTCTCCGTCGACGCCGTCGCCTTCCCCGCGACCGTCTCCCGGCTGCGGGAGTCACTGTCTCCCAAATCGGGAGACAACACGGGAGACACGGACTCGCAGCAACTCCGCGAGGAACTGGCGGAAGCTCAGGCCGAGGTCGCCCGTTTGCGGCGGGAACGCACGGCGCAGGCGGCGGCGGACGCGGCAATCGAGGAGGTCGGCCTGCCGGGCTGGGCGGCGACGCCGACGTTCCGGCGGGCCCTGGCCGCCGCCGCGACCGACGCCGAGCGCCGCGCCCTCGCCGAGGACCGCGTCGCCGTGCTGGAGCGGCTCCGCATCGTCCGCCCGCCGGACGACCCCTCCGCCGACGTCTGGCCCCGCGGCCCCGTGAGCCGGTCGCGGCCCGCGGCGACCGGACCGGACCGCGGCGCCCTACTCGTCCGGGCCGTCCGCGGCGCCTGATCCGGCGGCTCCTCTCCCGGCGTCCCCCGTCATTTCCCAGCCTTTTACTCTCCACGAAAGAGTTTTGATCATGTCCGTTTTGTCCTACCGCACCGGCCCGACGCAGTTGGTGCGGGTTCCGAGCGATCCCGCGTTCACGATCCGCCCCGGCATGTTGGTGGGGCTGTTCGGGTCGGCGATCCGTCCGCCCTCCGGCACGCCCTGGGCGGGCGACGTCGACGCGACCCGCAGCGTGTTCGCGGAGGTGTTCCTGGGCGTGGCCCACTCCGCCGCGGAGGCCGGCGTGAGCCAGATGGTCTCCGTGGATCTCAGCCCGCTGGCCGTCTACGCCCCCGCGCTGGAGGCGGGCGGGTGCGCGTTCGGCGCGGGGCTGGCGCCGGCCGACGCCGGTGGCGAGCTGTCCGACGACCTGCTCGCCCCGACGGGCAGCCGGGCCTCGGCGGTGGGGCTGGCGCTGGAGACCGCCGCCGCGGACGCCCCCGTCGTCCGGGCCGCGTTCGCCTCCGTCTACAGCCCCGCCGCCAACACCACCAAGGCGCTCGGCCCCAGCTGACCGCGCTGCGGCGCCGTCCTGTTCCCCCTTCTCATCTCTCAGACAGAGGTTTCTCCATGCAACGCACCGACCTGGCCGGGTTGATCGATTCCCTCGGCCCCGCCGCCTTCTACGAGAAGACCCGCGACCTGCTGACCGCCGGCACGCTGACCCCCGACGACTTCAGCCTCCGCCGCCTCGCCGAGGCCTGCGGGATCTTCGGCAGCCCGTCGTTCGGGGGACCGGGCGATCGCGGCGTGAGCGACGGGCTCGCCGCGCTCCGCGAGGCCGCCGCCGGCCCGGACCGGGCGCCGGTCGCCCTGCTGAGCGAGCACGCCCCCGGCGCCCGCACGGATCTGTTCCGCGTCGTCACCGCCGAACTGCTGGCCCGCAAGGTGGCCGAGGGCTACGACGCGGCCGCGGGGCTGATCGGCGATGCGCTGGTCACGGTCGTGAAGGCGACCGGGCGGGGGGCGAAGATCGCCGGCTTCACCGCCACCGCCAGCCCCACGACGATCCCCGAGGGTCACAAGTACGAGGAGAGCACCTTCGCGGAGAAGTTCGTCACCTCGGAGGAGAGCAAACAGGGCCGCATTCTCTCCGTCACAGAGGAGCTGATCGCCTTCGACCAGACCGGCGAAGTCTTCCGCCGGGCCGTCCGGTTGGGCGAGGGGCTGCGGCAGGAGCGCGAGCGGACGATCGTGCGGGCCGTCGCCGACGCGGAGCCCGGCAAGCCGGTCTATCGCCCCGGCGGCGTGGGCGAAACGCTGTACGCCGCGGACGGCTCGAACCGAAATCTGATCGGCCCCGCGAACACGACCAGCCCGACCCACGCGAGCGCCCTGCCGCTGGACGACTGGGCCGCCCTGGACGCCGCCCGCGGCTACCGGGCGACGGAAGTTCTGGACGACAGAGTCGACGGTCAGCGCCGCCCGATCCTCGCCCCGGCGACGCAGGTCCTCGTGCCGGAGAGCCTAGCCGGCACGGCCCGCGGCATCGTCGAGGCCACGGAGATCCGCCGCACGGTCGACGGGACCACGACCGTCTCCGGCAACCCGCACCGGCGGTTGGAGGTGCTGTCGAGCCCCTTCCTGGACGAACTGGGCGCCGAGGGCCGGCGGGACTGGTACCTGGGCGACTTCCGCAAGCAGTTCGTGTGGACGGAGGTCTGGCCCGTGCAGACGTTCCTGCAGCGCAGCGACGGCCCGGCGGCGTTCGAGCGGGACGTCGCCCTGCGGGTGAAGGCCCGCTACTTCGGCGGCGTCTCCGCCACGGACACCGCGTTCGTCACCAAGGTCCTCGGCGGCTGAATCGATTTCGGAAGGGGGATGGCGGAGGGCGGAGGGGACGCGCAAGCGTCGCCCCGCAGCCCCCCGACCGTCGTCTCCCCTTCCGCCTTCCGCCCTCCCCCCTCCGCCTTCTTTCCAAAGCGACCGATCCCATGAACACCACAGCGACCGTCCCCTCCCCGCGTTTCCGCCTGAACGCGGCGGACGGGCTGAAGATCCTCCGCGGCGCCGCGCTGGCGGCCGGCGGGGCGATTCTGGCGTACCTCAGCACGGAGGTCCTGCCGAACCTGGAGACCGGCGCCGCCCTGGGCGGGGCCCTCGCCGCCGCCGCCGCCACGGCCCTGAACGCCCTCCGCAAATGGCTGACCGGCCCGACGCCGTAACCGGCCCGATCCTGTAACCAGTCCGACGTCGTCACGGCGACGACCTGACTGCTCCGCGACCCGGCCGCGTTCCCGCGGCCGGGTCGTTCTGTGCGCGAGGCGAGGCGGTCGGCGGCGGGGCGGCGGCCGGTTCTTCGCCCCGGGGCGGTGGTGCGAGTTCTCCCGATCGCGCCGCGCGGGCGTCCGCCGCCAGATGACTGCGGACGCGCTCTAACTTCAGCGCCTCGGCTCTCGCCGATCTCGCAACCCTTCCTTCGACACAGAACGCTCACCATGCACATCCGCCGATCCTGGGGCGCCGCCGCGCTCCTGCTCCTCCCCTGGGCCGCTCATGGGCCGGGGTCCGCCCACGGGCAGGACCCGCTGCTCCCGGACCTGCCGCAGACCCCCCCGAACCTCACGGCGCCGGGGAACGGCGGCCAAGCAGGGCAGCAGGGGTTCGATCAGCAGGGCGCCGAGGAAATCCTTACCCGCGGCCCGCTGCACGAGGCGTTCGCCCGGCCCTACGCGGAGCAGCCGGAGCCCGGGCTGATCGTCGAACGCCAACCCCCCGGCCCGATCGACGAGGTCCCGCCGGATCAGCGGCCGGAAGGCGACAACGTCGAATGGATTCCCGGCTACTGGGGCTGGGAGGTCGATGAGCAGGATTACCTGTGGATCAGCGGCATGTGGCGGGACGTTCCCGCCGGCCGCAGCTGGGTGCCCGGCTACTGGGCCGAGGCGAGCGACGGTTCCCAGGGCGGCTACCAGTGGGTGAGCGGCTTCTGGGCGGACACCCGGACGGAAAGCGTTAGCTACCTGCCCTACCCGCCGGAAACCCTCGAACGCGGCCCCAGCGCCCCCGCCCCGGAGGGCGACTACTTCTACGTGCCCGGCTGCTGGGTCTGGGCCGCTGACGACGCCGCCCGCGGCTACCGCTGGCGGCCCGGCTTCTGGGCGCCGGCCCAGGAGGAGTACGTCTGGATTCCCGACCATTACGAATGGACCCCCTACGGCTGCGTGTTCGTCGCGGGTTACTGGGACTTCCCGCTGGAGCGCCGCGGCCTGCTGTTCGCCCCGGCGACCTTCGGCCCCACCTACGTGAGCCGCACCCGCTACGTGCCGAGCGTCGTGGTGAACCCGGAACTGCTGGTTACCACCCTGTTCGTCTCCCCGCGGTATCAGCACTACTACTACGGCGACTACTACAACACCGCGCAGTTCGACGGGTTCGGCTACGGCGGGCGCCGGAACGCCACGCTGCTGCCCTGGTACGCCCTGGCGTCCCCGCAGTACGGCTACGGCTACTCCGATCCGCTGCTGACCTACTACCGCTGGAACTACGCCCGGCGTGACGTGAACCTCGTCGAGCGGTTGCAGACCTGGAGCACGTTCTATCAGCGGAACGAACGGGCCCGCCCGCCGCGGACCTACGCCGCCTTCGCCAACGCCGTGAACGTCGGCGCCGGCAGCGGTCAGGCCTCCACGTTCGCGGACTTCGCCGTCACCCTCAGCGACCTCAACGCCGGCGCCAACGTGGGCGCCCGGGGGGCCGACGCTCGGTTCGGCGGCTTCGGCCGACTGGTCAACGTGGACCAACCTCGGATTGAACGCGCCGTGCGGAGCCGCGACGTCTTCCGCGACCTCACCCGTCAGCGGAGCCAGTTGGAGCGACTCGAAGCCGCCGTCGACACGCAGGGCGAACGCCTGGAGAACGTCGCCGAACAGGCCCGGGACCGTCAGCTGAATCTGGGCGAGTTGGCGAACGCCGCGGAGAACGCCGCTGAGAACGCCGCCGACGCGGACGATCGGGTCACCGCCCGTCCCAACTTCGGCAACCGCGGCGACAATCAACCGGGCCGCGGCAACGGCCGGCCGGATCTGCCCGAGCCGCCCCAGCCGGGCGGCGACGCCGCCCCCGGCGACGCCGCTCCCGGCGAGAACGCCGGGGCGGACCGCCGCGAACCCGGCCGCGGGTTCAACCCCCGCGACGTCTTCGGCCGCGACGGCGAACGCGGCGATCGGCCGGGACTCGGCAATCGTGGCGACGACGCGCCGGGACGTGGCGACCGTGGCGACGATCGGCCGGGGCTCGGCAACCGTGGCGACGACGCGCCGGGACTCGGCGATCGTGGCGACGACGCGCCGGGGCTCGGGGATCGCGGCGACCGCCCGGGGATGAACGAGGATCGCGGCGGCCGCGACGTGCCGCCGCCGTTCCGCGCCGGTCAACCGGACGCCGGCAACGAGAACGCCGGCCAAGGTCGCCGCGGCCCGTTCGACCGCACTCCCCCCGGCCTGGGCGCCGACGGCCAACCCGGCGCTCAACCCGGCGGCCAGCCCGGCGCTCAACCCGGCGCCGAGAACCCCGGCCGCGGCAATCGCGGCGCCGATCGCCGGCCCGACCGGCCCGGCGACGCGGGCGGACGCAGCGGTGAGATGAACCGCGGCAACGCCGGCGCCCCCGACGCCCCGGGTCGCGGCAACGCGGACGCCCCGGGCCGCGGTAACGCGGACGCCCCGGGCCGCGGTAACGCGGACGCCCCGGGCCGCGGTAACGCGGACGCCCCGGGCCGCGGTAACGCGGACGCCCCGGGCCGCGGCAATGCCGGCGCCCCGGGCAATCCGGGCCGCGGCAATGCGGGCGGACCGGGGAACCGCGGCGGCGGTCGGGGGAACGGGGGCGGACCGAGCGCCGCCCCGCAGGCCCCCTCGACGCCGTCCACCCCCTCGACGCCCTCCGCCCCGGAGACCCCGTCTGCCCCGGAAACGCCGTCCGCCCCGTCGACGCCGGCCGCCCCGTCGACGCCGGCCGCCCCGTCGACGCCGGCCGCTCCGGAGACGCCGCCGGCGGCTGAGGCGCCGGAGACCCCCGCCCCGGCGGCGCCGGAAACGCCGTCCGTCCCGGCGGGCGAGGACAAGGACGACTGACCCTCCGGGTTGGTCTTCAGACGCAGTGCCGCAGGGCGGCGGGACCACGTCCCGCCGCCCTGTTTGCGTGCGCGGTCGGAGAACTGAAGATCGGCTCCGGCCGCTCAGCCAGGACGGCAGCCCGAGGCGCGAGCCGAGGCCGGGTGAGGCGGCGAACGTCATCCCGCCTCGGCGTGCGCCTCGGCGTGCGCCTCGGGCTGCCAAAGAGCGTCAAACGCAATGCCGCCCCGGCCGCGGGGGGAACCCTGCGACCGGGGCGGCGGTGGGACGAACGACGGAGACGCGTCACGAGGGACGCGGCGGCGTCAGTTCTTAATCGGGGCGGTCTCGCCGGACGCGGCGGCTTCGCCGGCGGCGGCCGTCTCGCCGGAGACGGCGGGCTGGGGTTCGACGGGAGCCGGAGCGGGCGTGGCGGGAGCGGTCGGCCGCGTGGGGAAGGCGGAGAGGGAACCGTCCGCCGTGACCTCGCCGCTCAGTTCGCCCTGCACGCCGCCGACCGGCACGATCACGGAGGGCATCGGTTCCGGCCGGGGCTGCGGGAGGCGACGGCCCGGCAGGGAGGTCCCGCCCTGGGCGGAGCCCGCGGCGGTCGCGGACGCGGCGGCGCCGATCATCCCGCCGACGCCGACGGCGCCCTCGGCGGCGCCTTCGACCTGCGTCTCGACGCGGGTCCGCTGGTCGTACTGGGCGCGGGCGATCGCTTCCAGCCGATCGCACTGGACCAGAACCTCGGTCTTGCCGGAGGCGATCGCCTGGTCCCGGGCGCGGTCGATCTGGGCGAGGCGGTGGGAGAGGATGAGTTCGGCCCGGGAGAGTTCGAACCGGGCGCCGGCGTCGGCACCGGTGCGGCCGAGGCGGGCGTCGACGCCCACGGAGCCGGCCTCAAGGGAGCCGGCCATCTCGCCATTCACGCCGCCGTTCAGCACGCCGTTGCTGCCGATCACGGCGCCGGAGCCTTGGCGGCTCCCGCGGGCGCCGGCCTGTGCGGAAGCGTCGGCGGAGACGCCCACGCCCAGCCCGGCGCCGGCGCCCAGCCCAGCGCCGGCACCAGTGCCCAGCCCAGCGCCGGCGCCCAGCACGGCGCCAGCGCCGCCTTGGCCCGCGGCGCCGTGGCTCAGCAGGCCGGCATCGCCCAGCACGCCGCCGCGGCCGAGGGCGGCGCCGCCGCCAAGTTCGGCGCCGCTATGCACGCCGAGGCCCAGCCCGCCGCGGAGGTCGCGTCCCACGCGTCCGGCGCCGGTCTGCGGGGTGACGCGGCCGGCGGCCCCGCCGCCCAGTGCCCCGCTGCCGCCCAGCACGCCGCCGCCGAGGGCTCCGCCGCCGCCGAGGGCCCCGCCGCCGCCGAGGGCCCCGCCGCCGCCGAGGGCCCCGCCGCCGCCGAGGGCCCCGCTGCCGCCGAGGGCCCCGCTGCCGCCGAGGGCCCCGCTGCCGCCGAGGGCCCCGCTGCCGCCGAGGGCCCCGCTGCCGCCGAGGGCCCCGCTGCCGCCGAGGGCCCCGCTGCCGCCGAGGGCCCCGCTGCCGCCGAGGGCCCCGCTGCCGCCGAGGGCCCCGCTGCCGCCGAGGGCCCCGCTGCCGCCGAGGGCCCCGCCGGCCGCGGCCCCGCCGGAGGCGGCCGCCCCGGCGCCGGTTCCGGCGGCGGTCGCCCCGGCGGCGCCGCTTGCCGTGGCGTTGACCCGGCCGGCGCCGAGCAGGCGGCCGCGGCTCTGGAGCGCCCGATCGACCGAGCTGCCAAGCTGCGGGGCGGCCGACAGTTCGGCGGCGCCGGCGGCCATGACGGCGGCCGCGATCAGGCCGTGGAGGGACTTGGAACGCATGGCGTTCTTCCGTGTGAGAAGGGCTGAGGCCGCGAGACGGCGCTGGAAGCGCGGCGTCTGGAGCGGCGGCGAACGCGGGGGCGATAACACGCGTCGCGGCCGACGGTCCAGACCGGTTCGGGCCGTCGGGCAGGTCTTGACCGATCCGTCGTTCGCATCTAGTTCCGCCTCGGGCCGCCGTTGCCGCGCCCGTCGTCATGCGTTCCGGAGGCGTCTTCCCGGGACCATTCCCTCCCGACGCCCGCAGAGCCGGGGCGAGCCGTATGCACCGTCGTCCCGCCCCGCGGCCCGTCTTCCCCCCGCTCGTCTGGGCGGCGGCGTGGCTGGCGGCGGGCGGGCTCGCGGCGGGGACGCCGACCGCGGCGGTCGCGGCGCCGCCCCCGCCGGCGATGGTGGACTACCTGGCGAAGAAGGCGGCCGCCGCGCCGCAGGACGCCACCGCCCAGCGCCTCTACGGCCGGGCCCTGCTCGACGCGGATCGGGCGGAGGAGGCCGCGGAGCGCCTGCGGGCGGCGGCGGCGCTGGACCCGCTGGGCGGGGCGGCCCGGTTTGACCTCGGCCGGGCCCTGCACGCCCTCGGCGACGACGCCGGCGCCGCGTCCCACTGGCGGGAAACGATCCGCCTCGCCCCGGACAGCGACTACGCCGCCGACGCCGCGGCCCGCCTCGCCGAACTGCCCCCCGAGGTCGCCGCCGAACCGGCCGTCACACCGATTCCCGACGTGTTCGCGAACGGCTCCGCCGACGCCGGCGTGACGCCCGCCGGCTTCGAGATCCGCGAGTTCCCCGGCCCCCCCGCCCCGGCGCCGTTTCTCGACGAACCGATCGCCGACGGCTTCTTCCCCAGCCTGCTGCCGGACGGCCTGCCGCTGTCGCTCCGGCTCGAAACCGGCCTGCTGTACGACAGCAACGTCGCCCTGGCGCCGACCTCCCGGCAACTCGCCCCCGGCGACCGGGAGAGTTTTCAATTCTTCCTCGGCGGGGATGCGGAATACGCCCTCGCCAAGGGCGACGGCTGGGCGGCCGGGGCGCTCTCCTCCACCCGGTTCACGCTGAACGAGGGGGAGTTCTCCGCCCTGAACCTCCGCAGCTTCACGCCCGGGCTGTACTCCGAATGGGCCGTCCCCTGGGCCGACGGCGCCCTGGTGCCGCGGTTGGAATATCGCTTCACCCTCGACCAGTTCGACGGGGAGACGTTCTCGCAGCGGCACGGCCTGGTCGGCCGGCTGACCCACCTGCGGAACGACGGCGGCGCCGCCGTCGGCTATCTGGCCGTCGACCAGGCCGACTTCGAATCCGACGGCATCCTCCCCGAAGTCACCAGCGCCGACGGCGTGACCTACGCCGCCGGCGTCGCCCGGGAGTGGCTCGTCGGGATGCGGCACCTCTCCGGCGTGCGGCTGGCCGTGGATTTCGACCGTCTGGACGCGACCGGCAGCGACTACGCCTACCTCGGCGGCGGCCTGTCCGGGCAGGCGGTGATCCCGATCGTCCCCACGCTGGACCTGACCCTCAGCGGCGGCCTGGGCTATCGCCACTACGACCGCTTCGAGTTCGAACCCAGCCGCGACGAGGTGATCTATCGCGCCGGCGGCGAGCTCCGAAAGTGGTTCACCCCCCGGCTGAGCGTCGCCGCGGTGGCGAACTACCAGCGGTTCGATTCGGAAAACCCCCTGTTCGAGTCCGACCGCTTCGTCGCGGGGGTGATCTCGGAGTGGACGTACTGAGGCGGGCGGGCCTTCCCAATGAGTCCGAAGCGCAAGCGAGGGTAGACGGCTCCGATCCTCGCTTGCGCTTCGGGCTCACAGAGGGCGTGACGCCCTACGGAGAAGCGCCTTACCGGCCGTCGCCTGCCGACTTCAGTAGGGTCGCGTTCGCCTTCGCGAAGGCTTCGCCGATGCGGCCGAGGATCGTGGCGGAGCCGAGGTAGTGGTACTCCGCGTTGGAGACGCTGGCCTCCAGCCGGGCCTCCTCCGCCGGGGTGAGGGCGTCGGGCAGCGCCTCTTGGGCGGCGTCGGCCTCGGCGGGGGTCATGTCGCCGGCCTTCACGGCTTTGGCCATGCGGTTTCGCTCGCCGTTCAGGCGGTTGCGGCGGTGCACCAGATCGGCGACCGCGGCGTCCCAGTACTCCTCGGTCCGCACGACGGCCACGTTGCCTTGGAACTCCAGGAGGGCGGCCGGGGCGGCCATCGCGTCGCGGAAGTGGGTGTGCGTCGCCGCGTACCGCTGCTGGTCCGAGCGGTAGTCCGCGACCGGGCCGCCCACGCCCAGCACGCCGATCACGAACGGCAACTCCGGGGCGCCCAGGTCCTTGCGCACGTCGCGGATGAAGGTCGCCAGCAGCCGGCTGTACTCGTCGTACCCGCCGGGCTCGCCGCGGCTGGGGTACTGGTCGCCGGCGACCATGTCGTTCCAGCCCTGGAACCAGACGAAGCCGGCCAGTTCGTACCCGTCCGCCGGATCGTGGGCGGGGTGCAACTCGTCCACGTCGGCCAGCGCCGCGTGCACGTGGGACAGCATCTTGCGGTAGTAGGCGCCGCTGCGGTCGTTCAGTTCGGCCTGGAGGGCGGCGGGGTCTTCGCTGCGCTCTTCGGCCCGTTTGAGTTCGCCCTCGGTCAGGGTGCGGGGGCCGGCGGAGGGCGGGCGGAAGTCGGTGTGCAGGCTCTTGCCGCCCCAAGCGGTTTTGATGAGCAGGATCGGCTCGCCCAGCAGTTCGTGCATAGTGACGCCGAACGACAACTCCGGGCCGATCTTCGCCCCGCGGCCCTCCGCCCCGAAGCCGGCGGTCAGCGGGCCGGCGCTGACAAGGGTTTCGTCGCGGTTCCCCCCGACCGAGGAGATCCGCACGTCCTCCAGCACGATGGGCTCCCCGTCCGGCCCGCGGAGTTTTTCCAAGAGCGGGGCGGCGTCCGGGTTGAGGGCCATCCCGTCGAACGTCTCGACGGCGGCGTGCCCCTGCATGTTGGACTGCCCGGCGAGGATGAACACCTTCAGCGGCTCCCCGCCGGGAGCCGCGACCGCCCCCCAGGTCGCGCCGACGAGAAGGGCGACGAGCGGGCGAATCGTCATCAGAGCGGAACCGTACGGGGCGAGGGCGAACGCCGGACGCTACGGCGACGCAGTTCAGCGCCGCAAACGGAGCCGGAACGCGGGGGGAGCCGTTTGAGCGACGGCCCCCGGCATTCGTCGCCGGGCGGGACGCTCGGGCGGCTCAGTCGACTTCAACGACGCTCTCCGACCCGCCCGTCGCCGTTCGCTCTTGTTGCCAGGCCAAGCAGTCGGCGGCTTCCTCACGCACCTCCCCGGGGACAGTCGGGTCGTCCCTCACCTCTCCCAGCAGGTCGAGGAGCGACGTCCCCTCGATCGACGCGATCCCGCCGTTGAGGAAGCGGTTCAGCATCCGCGTCGTCATGAGAGACGGGCGACGGCGAGCGGACGCGACGAGGGCTTGACCCCCGCCGGGGAGGATTTCGAGCCAGCGCCTGAGCGTGTTGCTCGCATGGTCGTCGGCCAGCGGGCGCCGCTCGAGAACGTCGAACAGGGCGTCCCGGTGCCGGTCCGCCTCGCCCGTCGCCCACAGATCCGCCAGCAAGGTCTCCAGAGGCCACGCATCGTCGTCGCTCATGCAGAGGGCGACGATCTCAGCGGCGAGGCGGTCGGATTTCTGCACGATGCCCCATCGTCCCGAGTCGAACCACGCTCAGGGGGCTGACGCCCCCCGCTCGCCGGCCGGCTTTGGTTCTTGTCTCTTGGTCCTTGGCGCTTCCGCGAACGCGGCTCAGGTGTTTTCCAGCAACCACTGGACGGCGTGCCGGGTCAGGGCGGTGCCGTTGGCGAGGGAGAGCTTGCTCTTGATGTTCTCCCGATACGTTTCGACCGTCTTGGGGGAGAGGTCCAGCTTGGCGGCGATCTGGCGGGTCGTCAGACCCTGGCCGATCATCTCGAAGACCTCCAACTCCCGGTCGGAGAGGCTTTCGATCGGGCTCTTGTCGACGGCGTCGTCGTCGTTGCTGACGAGGCGATGCAGCATCTGGTCGCTCATCGCCGGGCTGAGGTAGACCCGGCCGCCGAGCACCTGGCGGGCGGCCTCGACGATGCTGCCGGTCGCTTCCTGCTTGGAGATGAACCCCTTGGCGCCGGCCCGGAGGACGCGCTCGGCGAACAGGCTCTCGTCGTGCATGCTGCTGACCAGCATGTGCGTGTCCGGCTCAGAGGCGTGGATCTCCTTGATCAACTCAATGCCGCTACCGTCCTTCAGGGAGAGGTCGATGATGACCAGGTCCGGGCGGACCTCCTTGAAGCGGGTGAAGGCCTCGGTGACGCCGTCGGCCTCGGCGACGACGTGCAGGTCCGGCTCGCGGTCGAGCAACAGACGCAGGCCCTGCCGGACGACCGGGTGATCGTCCACGATCATCACCGAACGAGCCGTGCCGGAGGCGCCGCCGGACGCCCCCGGCGAGGAGCCGCTGTGAAACGCTCGGGGAGTCATTGTGAGAGCCGGGGGGGGCCGGGGAGCGGGAAGGGGACCGCCGCGGTCGCGGGGAGCGGGCGACGAAGGTTTGACGACAGACTAAGGGAGACCGCGGCGGGAGAAAGCGTGGATACACCAGCGTTCCATCAGGAAGGCCCCGGGACGGACCGTTTCTGAGCGCCGTCCGGTTCAGGGGGACAGGATGCGGGGGGAACGGGTGCGGAAACGGGCGTTGGGAAACGGGCGCTGAGCAGCGAGGCGTCTCCTGCCCTGGCGGCGGGCGCTGGTTGCCGAGCGACCGGACCGGGCGGCGAACGTTCGGCGGCGGGCGGCCGGGGTCCCTGAGCGTCGGCGCCGCCTGTCCTGCCTGACCCCGTCGTGCGGGTTTCGCGGCCTCGCGGCTCGTCATCGCGGCGGAACCGGAAGAACGGCCTGAGATTTGCAGTATTCATTGGGTCTTCTCCCCGGAGATCTCCGCAGTTCGCGCACGCCCTCTCAGGGTCCCTCCGCCAAGGAGGTTTCCTCCGCCGAGGCGTCGCTGCGGGGCGATCCTCCGGGTTCATGCCCCGCCCCGGTCACAGGATGCCCGTCGCCCCGCCCGCCGCCGTCAGCCGGTCCGGTCCGCGGACGATCGCCCCCGCCCGCCCGGTTTCGCCCCGTTCCACGTCCCCGCGGCCGGCTCCGCCCCGCTCCAACGACGTCCCCGCTGCGCCCGCCCCGGCGACGTCCTCCACGGCTTCCCGCATGGGCGCTCCCCCGCCGGCCCCGGCTCCCATGACCGACCCGCCGAACCCCACCGAGCTGTCCACGCGGGAGCTGTACGATCTGGCCCGCCGCCACGGCATCCGCGGACGCTCGCTGATGACGCGGGAGGAACTGCTCGCCGCCCTCGCCGCCGACGAACCCCACGGCTGGGGTTAGATCCCGTGGCTGAGCCCGGAGCGCGAACTCCGGCCGTCGGCGCAGCCGACTGAAAAGGTCGAACGACGCACAGCCGGAGCTTGCGCTCCGGGCTCAATCGTCGACGCGACCGCCTGCTCGCCCTACTTCACGCAGCGATACACGAACGCCGGCGGGGCGTTGCGCCAGACGACCGGCGAGGCCCCGACGTGGCTGAAGCGTTCGTCCAGCAGCGCCCGGAACCGCCGCCCGGCGGGCAGCAGGGCGCCCTGCACGTAGGCGAAGGTGGCGAAGGAGCCGCCGGGTTTGAGGCAGTCCAGCGTGGCGGTCATCAGGCGGTTCTGCAGCTCCGGCGGGAACGCCGCCCAGGGCAGGCCGCAGAGGATCGCGTCGGCGGGGCCGAGGTCGCGGCGTTTCAGTTCGCCCGCCGCGTCGGTGACGTCCGCGTGGGCCACGTCGACGTGCGGCAACTCGCGTTGCAGCCGAGCCACGAAGGCCGGATCGCGCTCGACGGCCAGAAAGCGGGCGTCCGGCTTGAGGCGGTCCGGCACGAACCGGGTGAACGGCCCGGTGCCGGGGCCGAACTCCAGCACGCACTCGGCGGCATCCCAGTTCACGCTGTCGAGCATCGCCTCCGCGAGGAACCGACTGCTGGGCAGCACGGCCCCCACGGTCCGCGGACTGCGGGCGAACCGGGCCAGAAACTGCACCGCCGCCGGCGCCGAGCCCTTCGGCTTCGCGGTTCCCTGCGACTGCGGCGGAGCGGACCGGGACGGGGCGGGCGCATCGGACATGCCCGCAGCGTACCGACGCCCCGGCCCCACCGCATGCGTGCGGCCGGCGGCCGTCGACGACGTTCAATCGGCCGCCAAGCCGTCCCGCACCTCCATCAAGGCGAACCCCAGCAGGTTCTCGCCCCGCCAGAGAAACGGGTCGGCCGCGCGGTCGTCGTCAGCCGTCAGGCCGATGCCCCAGATGCGGTCCCGCGGGCTCGCCTCGACCAAGACCCGGGCGGCGGTCGTCCGCAGGAACGTGGCAAGTTCCGCGTGCTGGGCGAACTTCGCCGCGTTGCCCCGCACCACCACGTCGAACCGGGCCGCAGCCCACGCCGCATCGTCGTAGCCGCGAACCTCCCGTCCGACCCGCTTCGCGGCGCCCGGATGCGTCGCGGCGAGAACGCGGTCCACCGCCGCGTCGTCGCCGAACAGCCGGGCCTTCTCCGCCATCATCCAGTGCTCGGCGGTGGGGTAGCTCACGCCGTCGACCGTGAACGCGGCGGGGAACCACTGGCTCAAACAGGTCGACCCGACTGCGGCCCCCGCCGGGGCGGTGTGGCCCCAGAAGCACAGATACTTCGGCGTCGCCCCGGCCGCGACGGCCTCGCACAGGGCGGCCGCGGTCCGGGCGGCGAGCGGGTCGGGGGCGTCGTCGGGCATCGTTACTGCTGCGAGTGCAACCCGATCAGGTTGCCTTCGGTGTCCTTCACCACGGCGATGTGGCCGTACGGGCCGATCGCCATCTTTTCCTGCTGGATCGCCCCGCCGGCGTCGGCGGCACGGGCGGCCTCCACGGCGCAGTCCTCGCAGGAGAAATAGATCAGCGTGCCGCCGGGGCCGGGGCCGACGCCCTCCATCTTGACCAGCGCCCCGGCGGCGCCGCGGCCCTTCATCGACATCGGGAACGTCTTCATCGCCAGCGGCGGGCCGCCTGTGTCCGGGGCGTCCAGCGATTCCAGCGTCACGCCGAACGTCGTCTCATAGAACGCGACGGCCCGGTCGAGGTCGTCGACGTAAATCTCAAACCAGCCGACCGGGTTGGGCGCAACGGCGTCAGACATCGTGGGGGTTCTTGTGAACGGGAAAGCCCGGTCCGAAGCCGGCCCGGGCGCGGAGCGATCACCTTGCCGTGCGAGAACAGGCCGTCAAGCGTACACTGTACAAAAAAACCGTGAAGTCCCGTGGCGGCGTCACCGCGGCCAGAAGGGCCGCAGGACGTCGCGGCTGATTTTCAAGGCCAACTCCACGTCGGCGTCGCTGCCCTCGAAGGCCCGGTCCTCCACCTCCACGGCGACCGGACCGCGGTAGCCGACTTCATATAATAATCCGGCGAAGCGGCCCCAGTTCATCTCGCCGAAGCCGGGCAGTTTGGGGGTGTGGTAGCGTTCCGGGTCCTCCAGCGGGGCGAACTCCTGCCGGGCCGCCCGGTCGATCCGCACGTCCTTGGCGTGGGCGTGATGAATGCGGTCGCCGAACTGTTGAATCGGGGCGTACGGGTCCAGCCCCATGAACATCAGGTGCGACGGGTCGTAATTGAGGCCGAAGCAGTCGTCCGGCAGGTCCTCAAACATCCGCCGCCAGATCGCGGGGCTATACGCGAGGTTCTTGCCGCCGGGCCACTCGTCCTTGCCGAAGCTCATCGGGCAGTTTTCGATCGCCAGATTGACCCCCCGCTCCGCCGCCCGGGCGACCAGCGGGGCGAAGACCTCCAGGAACCGCGGCCAGTTCTCCTCGACCCGCTTGGCGGGGTCGCGGCCGACGAACGTATTGACGACGGAGACTTCTAATAACGCCGCCGCGTCGATGACCCGCTCCAAGTGGGCGACGGCGGTTCGGGCGGCGTCCGCGTCGGGGTCCAGCGGGTTCGGATAATAGCCCAGCCCGCCGATCGTCACGCCGTGGTCCGCGGCGAGTTTTAACACCTCCGCCGCGTCGGCCTTCGAAAACCCCTCGGCCTGCACGTGGGCGGTGCCGGCGTAGCGGCGCCGCTCCCCGCCGGCGGGCGGCCAGCACATCAATTCGACGCAGTCGTAGTTCAGCCGGGCGGCGACTTCGAACACGCCGGCGAGGTCGTGATCCGGCAGGATCGCGGAGACGAATCCGAGCATGGTTTTGAAAGACGGAGGGCGGAAGGCGGACGGCGACCGCACAGGGTACGGCGGTCGCCGACGGTTCTCCTCCCTGCCCGATCCCCCGCAGCCGACGGCTGCCCGCGGCCGCCGCTTCAAAGCCGCGTCCCCCCCTCGCCCCCTTTTGGGGGAGAGGGGTCGGGGGTGAGGGGGCAGTGACTCCCGCACGCCGTTCCCGGTTCGGCGTTCAGGATTGGCAGCCCGAGGCGCGAGCCGAGGCGTGCACGCGTGGCAGGATCACCCGGCCTCGCTTGCGCTTCGGGCTCACAATCTCTGAGCGGACGTGGGTGAACCGTGCGTCACCCTCACCCCCGGCCCCTCTCCCTGAGGGAGAGGGGGGACGAGCGGGGCGAGCCTCAAAAGGGCGGACGGGGTGCGGTCAGGGCAGGTTGACGTTCTCCCCGCCGCTGCGGGTCAGCACGTTGCGAAATACGTCGCGGTCAATCGTGGACGCGAGGAAATGCACCGCCCCGTCGGTGAACGCCGCGCTGAATCCTTCGGGGCTCCAGCCGCCGAACGCGGCCGGATCGACCGGCTTCGAGAGGTCCACGGACAGGTCCTCCGGCTTCGTCCAGGGGATTTCGGTCTGTGTTTCCACGACCATCAATGTGTTGGCGGTGCCGTCGGTCACGTCCTGAATCCTCGTGCCGCCGGTCTGCGGGTCCGCCTCGGCGGTCCACAGGCTGGCGGTGGGACCGCCCGCGGCGCCGATCGGGGCGACGTAGGAGGTGATCGGCTTCCCCCGGTCGTCGGAGGGATGGCGATAGACCTCCGGCATTCGGGCCAGCAGGGCGGCGTTGGCCGGGTCGTCCCACGGCTTCGATTTGTCGTAGGCCTCGTATAACGCGGCGTTCTCGAGGAACGGCAACAGTTCGACCCGCCAGCTGCGCTTTACCCCGTTCTCCACGACGACGGCCGGGGGGAAGTGGCCGTGGGCCTCATGATAATTGTGCATCGCCAAGGCGATCTGTTTGAGATGCCCCTGGCTCATGGAGCGGCGGGCGGCGGCGCGGGCCTGTTGGATCGCGGGCAGGATCAGGGCGACGAGCATCGGGGCGGAGTTGTCGGTCCGCGTGGCGAGCGTCACCCGGGTTGCGTCGGTGGAGACGGTCGTCTGCTTCAGGATCTTGCGGGCCATGCCCACGGCCATCGCCACGCCCATCTGTTGCTGCGGGTCGTCGCCGGCCAGCGCCGGGGCGGCGTCCAGGGCGTTGCCGGCCATCGTCAGGGCGGCGTCGAGGGTGGCTTTCACCGTGGCGGCGGCGGCTTCGTCGGCGGATTCGGCGAGCGCCGTCGCCCGCACTGTGCCGTCCTTCGACAGAGCGAGCGACACCGCGACCTGATCCGCGTTCGCCGCCAGCGGGCGGGCCAGCCCGAAGACCAACGCCTGCACGCCGGCGTCGGCCCGGGGACGGGTCGCGGCGGCGTTCAGGTCCGCCAGAATCTTCGGCCGGATCGCGGCGAGTTCCACGTACAGCGCCGCCCCGGCCCCGTCCGCCAGCGCCGCGGTCAGCAGGGGATTGTCGGCGAAGGACCGCGTCGGCTTCGCCGCGTCCGGCAGGATCCCGCCGGGGGAAAACAGCAGCGTGCGGGCGTCGATTTTCTTCACCGGCTTGGGGCTGGGCGGCATCGGCTGGCCGACCTCGTGCGGCGGGGCGATCCCGGTGTACTCCGGGAACTCCGGCGCCTCGCCGACGGTGCGGATGACGAACGTCAGCCGAACGTCCGGCCGGTCCGGCGTCGCGATGAGCCGAGGCACGTACATTGCCACCCGTTCGACGTCCGCGAACTTCAGCCCGAAAGCCCATTGCAGTTGGGCCTCCAGTCCGTCCGACGTCCCCTCGCCCCGCAGCAGCGCCACGATCGGGGCCAGCGCCGGGTCGGTCAGCAGGGCCTGCGCCTCCAGCACGCCGACCAGTTGGGCGTCGGCGGGGACGTAGGACAGCACGTCGGAAACATCCGCGGCGGCGGGCGTCGTCCGTCGCGGCGCGGCGCCGTCGGTCGTTACGGGCGGCCGCACCACCGGCCGGCGGGCCGGCGGCAGGACGCCCGGCGGTTGGAGACTGGCCGGCGGTTGCAGTTCGGCCGGGGGTTGCAGGCCGGCCGGCGCCTGGGCGGCGGCCGGGGCGGGGCGGAAACCGCTCGCCAGCAGGGCGACGGCCAGCACGCCGGCGGCGGCCAGGGGGCCGGCGGTGCGGGCCGCCCAGCGGGGACGGGGGACGGGGGTTCGGCGGAGCATTTCGACTCTCTGGTGCAGGGTTCGACGGGAGGGGAGAAACGCCCGCGCCGGCCACGCGACCGAGGCGGGGGAACGGGGACGAACCGGGCCGGGGTCCGCCGTGAGGGCGACCGCGGCGAGGCTCCGCAGATACGCCGCCCGCCCGCCGCACAGCTCCGCGGCGAGGGCGTCGGCGGCGAGCTCCTGATCCAGCCGCACCCGCCCGGCCAGCCAGTGCGACAGCGGGTGATAGAACTGCGTCAGCAAGGCGGACTGGGCCAGCAGGTTCGCCGCGGCGTCGCGGCGGGCCACATGAGCCAACTCGTGGGCCAGCACGGCGGTGCGATCTGCGGCGGCCCAGCGGCGCCAGCCGGCCGGCAGCAGCACGGCGGGACGCCGCCAGCCGATCGCCGCGGCGGTCGAGAGGGCGTCCGTCTCCCGCAGTTCCGTCGCTCCCGGCGCCCCGGCGGCCCGGCGGAGGGCGTCGAACTCGTTCAGAATCTCTGTGTCGCAGATCGTTTCGGACCCACGCCGTAACCGGGCGACCATCACCCAGCCGACGACGAACCGTCCCAGCCCCAACAGCGTCAACCCGCCGGCGAGGACCATCCCCCACCGCACCGGCCGGCGGACCTCCCGCGGGGCCGCGGGGCCGCCGACGGGGGCGAACGTCTCCGGCGGGTCGAGCAGCGCCGCGACGAACGCCCGCCCCGCCGCCAAGGAGACGTCCCATGTTTCGTCGGGTCTCTCTCCGGGCCCGGCGGTCGCTTGCGGTTTCGCGGCGGGCGCGGGGGCGTTCGCGGCCTCGACCGCCACGGTCTCCCCGCCGTCCCACCGCGGCCAGGGGCTCAGCGCCGCCAGCGACAGCGCCGCCGCGGCGCACAAGCCCAGCAGGGCGACGCGGCCGCCGCTCCGCGGCCCGACCCGGGAGACGGCCGCGTGCAGACCGGCCGCGGCGAGCGTGACCGCGGTCACCTGCACCGCGGCCCACAGCAGCGGGGCGAGCAGGGGGGCAAGGAGTGGGGCGGGGGCGAGGTCAGGCATCGTCGGTCGTCCCGTCGCGGTTGTCGCGGAGCACCCCTTCGAGCAGGTCGCGTTCGGCGGCGGTCAGGCGGTCGTCCACCAGCCGGGCCAGCAGGGCCTCCCGCGAGCCGCCGAACACCTTTCGCACCAACTCGCCGACCAGGTTGCGGCTGACCTCCTCGAACCCCCGGGCGGCCCGGTAGCGGTGCGGGCGGCGATCGTCGGTGCGGTGCAGAAATCCTTTGCGATGCAGAATCGAGACCAGCGTGGCGACGGTGGTGTGCGCCAGATCGCGGCCGTCGGCGGCGAGGGCGTCCCGCAGTTCCGCGACCGTCACCTCCCCCGCGTCGGCCGCCCCCTCGGCCGGCCGGTCCCAGACGGCGTGCATCACCTCCAGTTCCCGGTCGGTTAGTTCCTCGGCGGGCGGACGGGCCATGAGGGGCAGTGCGATTCGTGTTCGGGTTCCTTAGATTTGGTTTTACCGAAGGACGGAACGCATCGCAAGAGGCTGACGTGAAAGACGGCCGAATCAGGCGAGCGGGTCGGGGGGCGAATCGCGGGCGCCGTCGGCCCGAACGGTGACGCGGCGGTGCAGCCAGGCCCGCCGCAGACCGACGGCGACCGCGGCGGCGCCGAACCCGCCGAACCCCAGGATGTGAATCAGCAACCACGCCGGCCCGCCGTTGCCGAGGAACACGATCCCGATCAGCCCGCCCGCCAGGAACGGCGCCCCGAACGCCGCGGCGCCGCAGCCGCCGCGCACGCCCTTCCAATCGGTCGCGGTGTGGATCGGGGCGTTGCGGCGGCGCTCCGCCCGCTGCCGCCGCCGACGGGCGACCGCCTGCAGCCGGCGCTCCGCCCCGGTCGTGCGGCGCTCCAGCCGGGCCACTTCCTCAGTCCAGCGGACGCCGTTCTCCACGTGGATCAGCAGCGCCGTGCCGCAGAACCCGCACCGCACGATGCGGCCGTCGGCGGTTTCGGTTCTGGGTTCGCCCGCTTCTCCCTCCTCCGCCGCCGGGGCGTTCAGCGGGACGGGGCCGCCGCAGTGGTTGCACGGGGCGGAGGGGCCGTCGACCCGGCGGGCACTCATCGGGAGGCCCCGGTCGGGCCGTCGTCGCGGGCCTTGTCGTGGCGGGCGTCGTGGCGGGTGTCGTCGCGGGCGGAGGGGGAGCCGGAGAGGCGGCGTTCGAGGGCGGCGCGTGCCTGTCGATAGTTCTCCCGGCCGCGGCGAAAGCGTTCGGCCCGCACCCACTTCGGCACGCCGACCGCCAGCACCACTAGGCCGCCCCAGAAGGTCAGGGAGAACGGGAACAGCCCCCCCAGCAGCGAGGTCGCCGCTCCGTATAGAGCCGCCGCCGCCCCGACGGCGGTCAGCGCGACGGCCAGTTTGCGATCGGGCAACTGCGGCTTGCCGCGTTCGTCCCAGCCGTCGATCAGCGTGGCCCGGCGGCGGTTCCAGCGGTCGTCCAGATCGGCGAGTTTCTCCTCGATCCGCATCCGCCGCACGGCCCGGCTGAGGCCCTCGACCCGGCGGCCCAGCCGCCGCACCCGTTTGGCGGTGATCCGGCCGTGCGACCGCCGCAGCCGCACCGTGGCGCCGCAGTGATCGCAGGAGAGAAACCGCACCCGCCCCGCCGGCACCGGCAGCGGGGCGGCGCACTTCGGACAGCCCAGCATCGTGACGACCGCCGTCTCCCCGCCGGCCGCCCCCTCGCCCGCCGGGGCGCCGTCGGGCGGGGGCGGGGGGGACGCGGACATGACGACGGCGGGGCGGACGGCTCGGAACGGGGCGGGCGCCGTCGCCCAGAATAACGCCGCCCCGCCGCGGCGGGGCGGCGCCGAACGCCGCGCCCGGCCTCAGCCCAGGCGTTCCCGCCAGGCGGCGGTGTCGAGCACGTCGCTGAAGAACATCTGCTGGGCGACCAGAATGCTTTCGTGCAGCTTGGCGGCGTCCACGGAGCCGGCTTTGTTGGAGACGTCCAGCGTGCCGGTCGCGTCGCTTAAGAACTCCACCTTCAACCCGCGGTGGAAGGCCTGCCGGGCGGTCGTGTCGCAGCAGACCTGCGTCATGTAGCCGGCGACGGTCACGGTGTCCGCCCCCTGTTCCTCCAGCCAATCGGTCAGCGGGGTGTTCGTGAAGGAGCCGGGCAGGCTCTTGTCGATCAGGAGATCCCGCGGCCGTTCCTCGACCTCCGGCCGCAGCGCCCACATCTCTGAACCGTGCTTGAACACCTGTGCGTCCGGCCCGGGCTGATGATGACGGATCACGGCGATCGGCACGCCGGCGTCGGCCGCGGCGTCCATCGCGCTCAGGATCGTCTCCAGATGCCCCGTCGGATGGGTGACGGGAAACGCCCCCCCGGGAAAGTATTCGTTCTGAACGTCGATCACGAGAAGGGCGCGAGACATGGGGGATTCGACGCGAGGAATTGTGGACGGAACGGAAGCGGTTCTTAACAGACCGCGGGGGGAACCTTTGTCGGACTGAACAGTCCGTCTTGGTGAGGGTTTTCGACTCTGGCGAGACTCCACCTGGGCCTCAACCCCGCTCCGGTCGCCTCAGCGGTCGCCCGGTTCCGCAGATTTCTCCGACGCGTCGCGGGCCTCCGGCGCGCCGATCTCCCGCACCCGCGGAGACCGGCCGGCCGGGCGGGGGCCGAACTCCTCCCGCAGGGCGGCGATCAGCAGGGCGGCGGCGGCGGCGGTCGTCTCCGCGTCCACCGTCGCCGCGACGGCCGCCCGGGGCGGGGCGTCGACGGGCCCCTCCCCGGTCACCGCGACGCTCGCCAACGTCCTGCGGAGGGCGTTGGCGGCCAGGGCGACGAGCGCCGCCTGCTCCGGCTCGCGGCGCAGCATCGCCCCGGGCAGGCCGTTCAGCACGTTCCCCGCGACGATCACCGCCGCCTCCGCGGTGCGGCGGAGTCGGTCGGCGGACGCGGCGTCCGGGGCGGCGGCGACCAGTCGGACGGCCAGCACCCCCTCCCGCAGCTCCACGGCGAGGGCGAGGGCGTCGGCGCTCGTGATCGCGGGATGGGCGAAGCCGAACGCCGGGATCCACTCGTCCTCCCGGCGGACGGCGAAGTCCAGTTCGGTCAGCAGCGCGCTCCGCACCGCCGTCACGTCCCCGAACGCCAGCAGCCCCGCGGGAGCGGCGTGCGCCAGTTCCTCCGCCAAGGCCGCGGCGGAGCCGGCCGCGGGGGCCTGCGGTGCGCCCAGCGCCGCCAGCGTCTCCCCGCCCCGGCGACCGATCGCCAGCGCCAGCGTGCGGCCGTCCGGCAGGACCTTGGCGACCCCGCGTTCGGCCAGCGCCTCCGGCACGACGACCGGCCCGTTCACCCGCACCAGAAACAGCGGCTCCCCGACCGGATCGCGGGACGGATACGGCTCCTCCGGATCCGCCGGCGGCACGAACGCGGCGACGGCCCGCACGTCCTCGAAGGCGAGCCCCAGTTCCCCCAACGCCACGGCGAACGGCCCGCCCTCGCCCAACAGCGGAGCGACCGTCCGCGCAAACACCGGCTCGCCCCGCAGCCGCTCCACATCCAACGTCACCCCCCCGACGGCATCCGCGGGGATCGCGTGCAAAATCGGCGGCGGCTCGGTGCCCGGCGTCGCCGTTTGAGCCACGGCAAGCGGCGCCGCCGACAGCGCCGCGACGCATGTCGCAGCGAAACGAAGGTCGAACATGGGAGACTCCCGCGGAGGAACGAAACACGAAACCGCCGCACGCGAGCGGCAGTCAGTTGCGGACAGGCGCGTCCCGGCTCCCCCATAAGCGGCGGACGAACTCCCCGCGGGTCGTCGCTTCGTCCAGGCCCGCCGCATGGGGGGCGAACTTGGCGGCCAGTTCGGTCCAGGCCTGGCGGACGAAGGGGGTCAGCGGGGCGTCCGGACTGAAGCTGTGGGCGGGGTAGGCCTCGTGGTATTGGCCGGCGATGCGGGGGCCGCGGGTTCCGTATTTGGTCGGCGGGCGGGAGGGGTCGCGGTCGAGGGGCGTCAGGCCGCCAGCGCTGCCCCACCACTGCACCGCCGGGAACAGCGGGTCGCTCGGGGGGACGTCCGCGACGTAAATCGTCGCCGAGCCCGCCGCGTGCAATCGCTCCCGCACCGCCGCCGCGGGGATCGCCGTCAACGCGGCGCCGGGTCCGTCGTTCCCCTCGTTCAACTCCTCGGCCAGGGCGATCGTCTCGCCGGCCGCTTCGCCCAGCGCCGCCCAGATCGGCTCCAACCGCAGGGCGCAGAACCCCACGTGCGACGCAGAGCAGGCCACCGGGACCGCCAGGTTCGCCACGTCGTTCGTCAGCACGGTTCCCAGCGGCACCTGATAGGGCGCCGCCCCGCCGCCGAGTTGCCCGGTGTGCTCCCCGTCGTACCGCGTGCCGGTGCGGCCGGTGCCGTGGCTGCTGGGGCCGTAGTCGCCCACCGCGATCGAATCCGGCTGGAACCGGGCCCGGGCGTCGCCGGGGCGTTCCGGTTCGAAATCGTTCTGGGTGAAGACGGCGGCGCCCTCGATCCGCCGCGCCTCCCGCACATAGAGCTGCTCGGGCAGGTGGCCGTTCGTGGGGTATTCGTCCTTGCACCAGCCCCAGGCGCGGGCGTCTTCGGCGAACTCGGCCGGCACGGCGGGGTCGTTCTGGAGGAAATAGAGCATGCCGACGTTGTGGCGGACGTGATCGGCATAAATCTCGCCGCGGCGGGCGGGGTCGGCGGTGGGCCAGTCGTCGTTCACCGTGGGCAGCGACAGCCGGATCGGCGTCCCGTCGACGTCGTTCAGATCCCGCTTGCCGTTCGGCAGCACGGGGCTCTGCGCCTTATAAAAGCCCCCGCCGATGCCGCCCTTCGGGTCGCAGAACACCCGCTTCACCCGGCCGCCGTTTAAGGTCTCCAACAGCGGCAGATAGTCGTTGCGGTCGTAGCCCGGGGGGGCCTCGACGGGGGCGGCGTTCGCCCCGTCGGCCGGCTGCTCCCCGGGGGTGATTTTGACGGCGGAGGCGCCCTCGCCGGTGCGGGTGGCCGTCAGGCGGAAGTTATAGGCCTGCACCCGGTCGTCCGGCTCTCCCGGGGCGAGGGACTCGCCGTATTCGTCCCGCCCCTCCCGCCCCACGCGGAACGGCACGCCGGCCGCCGCGGCGAGGTCGCCCTCGTAGGTCCCGTCGACGAAATAGGCCCCGGAGAGCGTCTCCGCCGGCCCCACGGCCGGTTCGTAGGGGCCGGTGGCGGTGTCCGCGACCGGCTCGAACGTCGCCGAGACGATCCGCCGCCCGCCGTTCTCCGTCGGTTCCGTCTGAACCGAAACGACCCGCCGCCGCGTGAGCACGACGATGTTGGAATGCTCCGCGAGCATCGCCCGCAACACCTCCAGGGCCACCCCCGGCCCGGCGTGCGTGCCGCGGAGGCTGTCCTTCACCTGCTGCGAATCCGGGCCGTATTGCTCGGCGTAATACCGTTCGGTCCGCCGGGTGAAGTCGAGGAAGAACCCGGTCAGGGCCTCGAACGCGTGGAAGTCCGGGTGGGTCAGGCCGTTCGTCGCCATCCCGCCGATCCAGCCGTAGGGCGTGACGACCGTCACCGGCCGATCCGGATTCCGCCGGGCCGCGGCGACCGCCGCCGCCAACCCGCCTGGCGTGGCGCCGTAGACGACGACGCCGGCGTCCGCGGCCGGTGGACCGGCGGCCGGGACGAGCAGCAGAGCGAGAGCGGCGAGCATGGCGGGGGGAACCGTGGGGGCAAGTCAGGGCGTTAGGATGAGAAAATGGACGGCCCGGCAGAAGCGATCATCACCGTGTACCGGGTGCGGCCGCGGTCGCACCCGCCTTGGCTCGAGGTCGAAGCGACGCTCGACGCCGGGGAGGTCCGGCCCGGGATGTTCCTGCACATCCCGATGAACTGTCTGCTCAACCTGACGGTCCCGATCGCCGCGGTCGAGCCCGTCGGAGCCCGACTGCGGCTCGAATTAGACTGCGACGACGAACTCGATGCGGACCTCGTCGCCGCCTTTAACTTTGCGGGGGAGACTCTGTGGGTCCTCGAGACGGGGGAGCGGTGAGCCCGCCGGACGCACGGCCTTACTCGCCGACCTCCGCCTGAAGCTCCCGCCGCATCCGCTGCGGGTCGACGCCCTCCCGCCGGGCCAGTTCCGCCCGGCTCAGCACGCCGGCCCGGACCAGCTGCACGTCGGCCCCGCGTTCGGCCGGGCGGTCGCGGTGGGCCAGCTCGGCGAAGGTGAACTCCGGCGCCAACCCGGCGACGGCCGCTTCGCTCAGAACCCCACGGGCGACCGCGTCGGCGGCCAGCAGCGCCCACAGCCGGGCCAGGGCGGCGGCGAAGAAGCGTTGCTCCGCCGCGAACCGCTTCACCGCCGGGCCCTCCGCCGCCATCGTGCTGGCGTAGTTCGCGTTGGAGGCGTCGGCGGTCAGCATGAACTCCGGCAGCCCCACCCCCGCCGCGGCCCCCAGCAGCAGCGCCCGGCCGATCTGACTCGCTTCCGCAAAGCTACTTTTCGGGGCGAGGAACTCCAGGTTCGTGGTGTCCGGCGTGGTCAGGATCGAACCGGGGGCGAACACCCCCCGGTCCGCCCGCGCCCCGGCCAGATCGCCGGCCGCACCGTCGGTGTCCCCGTAGGCGCTCACGTTCCCCTGCACCTTACGCCACAGCACCACCGAGGCCTGCACCCGCCGGGCAGTCAGTTCCGTTTCGAGCCATTCGGCGTGCCGCGTCAGCGGGGCGATCAGCGGGGCCAGCACGCTTACGCCGCGGACCTCCGCGTCGTCCGCCCCGGCCTTCACGTGCAGCACTTCGGAGGCGGGGATCGTCTCCACGTGCTCCGCGCTGGTCGGGTCAATCCGCAGGTACGCCACCGGCGTGACGGCGTCCGCCGGGTCCGTCAGCACGCCCAGCCCGTCCGGCCGCTCCCGCGTCGGGCCGATCTCCTCCGGATCGAGGAACCGCGCCGCCGGCACGTCCCCGGCTCCCCCGTTCAGGCCGTGACGGGGGAAGAACCGCACGAAGGCCTCGCCGTCCCGCCAGACGCGCACCGCCAACTCTCCCAGCGTGACGTGCGGCCCGTTCGCCTCCCAGAAGCGACGCCACAGGGCTCGCAACTCCTTGTCTCCCGGCAGAGAGTCATTGTCTCCCCGGTTGACTCCCGCAGAAGTCGGCCGGCGGGCGTGGGAGAGCGTTGCCCCGGGGCCGACGACGTACGCCTCCAACACCCGCAGGGCGTTCTTGGCATACGGGTTCTCCGCGGCGAGTTCCCGGGCGGCGACGCGGGTTTCCGCCGCCGACAGCCGCCCCGGGGCGCTGCGGGAGGGGCGGGCCGTTCCCACCTCCGCCCAGCCGGCGTCGGCGGACGGGGCGGCGTCGTTCAGCGAATAGGCGGACGGTCGCCCGGCGCCTTCCAGCAGCGCGACGGCCCGCTCTCGGGCCAGCCGATCCCCCTTCGCTTTGAGGGCCGCGGCGGCGAGAGCGTCTTTGAACAAGGTGAACATGGGATGTCGAGTCGTGGAAGGAGGTGTGGAGTACGAAGCAGGAGGCCACCAACCCGAAGCGTCAGCGAGGGCCGCGGCGCAGCCGCGGGACTTGGATGTCGGGCCGCGCCCGACGCCCTCGTGGGCACTTCGGGTTGGTGGAGGTCAGAACGCCGGGGAGGACACGAACAGCGGCTCCGGGCCGGCCGGGCGGTCGTCGGACAGCGCCCAGACGGCCAGGCTGAGGGCGAAGGCCCGGTCGTCGTGGCCGCCGGAGGGATGGTCGAACCGCACCCGCCCGCCGGGCCGCTCGACCAGTTCCAGCGACCGCAGTTCGGCGGCGAGATCGTCGGTTGTCTCCGGCGTGTCTCCCGGTTGACTCCCGACGGACCCGGCCCCCGGCCGGAAGGCGAGGCGGCCGCCGTACACCGCGGTCCGCAGGGCGCGGGCGAGGTCGTCATTCCCGCGCCCGGCGGCGAAGGCGAAGCGTTCGACGCGTACCCGCCCCGCCAGCCGCTGGGTCAGCCCGGCGAGCTGGTATTCGTCCGCCACCACCCGCACGCCGGGGTACTTCGCGGCGACCTCCGTGATCCAGCGCTCCACCCACGCAACCGGCACCGGCCGGTCCGGGGCGGGGGCGGCGACGTCCAGCCGGTCGACGACGATCCGCCCGCTCCGCGGGCAGCGATGGGCCACGCAGCAGGCGGTTCGGTCGCGCTTCTCGCCGTAATCCACTCCCGCGGCGTACCGCACGCCGGGGCGGCCGGCGGGGTGCACCTCCAGCCCGGCGACCTCGCAGGCGGCGACCTCCGCGGGCGTGAAGAACGCCGCCGCGGAGTTCGCCTGCCACTCGTTCAGCCACAGCCGGGCGAACACCGGCGCGGGCAGCAGGGCCCGCTGCTCCGCGAGCGCCGCGGGCGTCACCCAGGGGGCGGACGGGCCGGGCAGCCGGCGGAACAGCCAGTCCGGCCGCGTCCGCGCCGCCTCCCGAGCCGTCCACCGCCAGTCGCGGCCCCAGCCGGCGTTCGTGAGGACAATCAGGAGACAACCGGGAGTCTTCGCCGCGCTCGACAGCAGCGAGTGCCACAGCCCGGCGTCGGACCAGTGGCAGAGTTCGTCGCAGATCACGAAGTCCGGCGTCAGCCCGTAACTGCTGCCCACGTCCCCGCTGATCACGTCCAGCCGGGCGCCGCTCGCCGGGTGGACGATCCGTGTCGCCCCGATCTTTAACTCGCCTAATAACTGCGGGTTCGCCCGCACCAGCCCCGCCAGCGCCGACCGCACGAGCCCCGCCTGATCCCGATCGGCCGCCGCGACGACCCCGCGGATCGGGCGGCGGGCGAACCGCAGCGCCCAGGCCAGCATGACCGCGGTATCCGCCGTTTTGCTATGCCCCCGCGGCCGCTCCAGCCACACCCGGCCGAGCGGCGGATCGGGCGCATGATAACCGGCCGGCAGCGGCGTCCCCGCGACCCGGCACCAGGCCGGGTCCAGCGCGACGAAATCGCTGCGCTGCCATGGCAACGCCGCCTCCCCGAGCGTCGGCCCGCCGGCGTCCAACCGCAGCGCCGCCCGAAACTCGCGCGGGTCCGCCGCGGCGGCTTCTAACTGTGCCGCCGTCCGCGCCGCCCGGCGGCGGGCCCGCTCCCGCCGCAGGCGGGACTTTGTATAAACGTACCGACGCGGCGGGGAAGTTTTTTGGGAAAGGATGAGGTCAGACATTCCACTGCTCCTCGTCCGAGGCGCCCATCGGGCCGTCCAGTTCGCAGGTCTCCTCGTCCACGGGCGCCGCCGGCGGGGGCGGGCGGAACTTTAAATAGAGGCTGCGATCGGCGGAGGCGCCGGACAACGCCTTTTGATAGGTGATCGCCAGCACGTTCAGGCTCCGCATGACGTCCAAGCGGCCGATCTGCACGGCGAGTTCGGCGTCCTCGGCGAGGGCGGCGAAGAAGGACAGCGGGTCGACCCCCGCGTCGGCGCAGGCCTTCTGCGGGGCGGCGCCGGCGGTCAGTGCCCGCACCACCGCGGCCCGTTGCTCCGCCGTCAGCGAGGTCGGGGCGAGCGGGTCCTCCGGCTCCTCGTCGAGGCCGGCGCCGAAGGGGCTTTGGGGGCTGTGGTCAGTCATCGCACGCCTCCAGTTCCTGCCGACGGCGGTCGCGGCGGTTCGCCTCCAGCACGGCGGGGGCGGAGCGGTTGTCGCGAATGAAATACGCCGGGGCCGCGTAGCGACTTTTGGCGTGCGAGGCGGCGGAGAGCGTGCCCTTTTTCTTCCCCCGCCCGCCGGCCCCGTAAATCGCGCTGTGCTGGCGGAGGTCGTTCGGCCTGCTCCCCCGTTTCGCAGGGGGATCGACCGGCGCCTTGACGAACCCGGCCCGCTCCAGGAACGGGTGCGTCTGGCCTAATTGGGTGAGGCTCTCCACCCACGGAAAGGGGCAGGCGTCGCAGGCGGCGGCGACGAACGGGGCCGCCAGCGAGCACCCCCGATACGTCGGGTGCAACACGACCCGGGCGAGCGTCACCAGTTGGGCGTTCATCGCCTTGAGGCCCGCCGAAGTCCACCGCGCGCCAGAGCCGAAGTACTGGTTGCGACCTCGCAGCGACAGCGGCGGCGAGCAGAACAACGCAATCCCCACCGGCTCCGCCTCATGCGGACTCTCGTCTGACGCATTTCTGACTCCCGGCTGACTCCCGTGCCACAGCATCACGCCGAATCGCACGATGCCGACGGTGTGGGCGCGGTAGTGCCAGTCGGCGAACGCCGGCCAGTCGCCGCGGGAGGCGGTCGTGAGGAACAGGTCCCCGGCGAAGGAGATCCGGCCGTCGAGATCGTCGTCGGCAAACAGCGGCCCCAGCCGCCGGCGGCCGGCGAGGGGGCGTTCGTGCTCCTCAAATTCGGCGGCGTCGGAGCGCGGCGGACCGGCGGAGCGGCAGCGGACGGCGTGGTGCGGGGCGAGGTCGGCGGCGAGGTCCTCGTGGGTGGTCGCCAGCAGGAAGCCCACCCCGGTCGCCGCGCACAGTCGGCGGACGTTGTGGGCCACCGCCGCGGCGAGGGTGCGGTCCAGCACAGCGGCGAACTCGTCGCAGACGACCGCCCCCGGTTCGTCGCTCAGGCGGGCCAGGCAGACGGCGAGGGCCAGGCGAAAGCGGAAGCGCTGGCCTTCGCTCAGCTCTGCCGGGGTGCGGAGCAGCAGGCGGGGTTCGGCCAGTCCGCACTTGGAAAGCAGGGCGCAGGCGGCGTCGAAGCCGAGCGGCAACGCGTCCGCCAGCGGGCGGTCCGGCAGGGCGAGGTCGTCGGCCCGCACGACGGGCCGGCCGTCCGCTTCGAGGCGGTCGGCGGCGGCCCGCAGCAGGGTGCTCTTGCCGGACCCGCTGGGCCCGGTGAACAGCGTGATCCGGCCGGGGCCGGCCTCAACGGGCAGGTTCTCGGCGACGGTGAGGCGGTCGGTCGGGTCGACGTCCAGCCCGAACGACGCCGCCACCCGGGCGGTGTTCAGGCTCCGCCGACGGGGGCGCAGCGGGTGCGAAACGGTGATTCGCATGGGGTCCGGTGGGGGTGAGGAGAGAGGGGTGATGGGGGAGGAGGCGAGCGGCGGGCGTCAGCCCGCCGAGCGTGTTCAGTCCGGTGCCCCGGTGACGTGCACCGTCAGGTCGTGATCGCCGACCAGGGCGTCGAGGTCCGGCCGCACGGCCGGCCAGCGGTCCGCCGGAACCTCCAGCGCCACGGCGACCGGCCGCGGGCCGGTCTCGTCGGCGTGCCCTTTCTGGGAGTCAGTAGAAGTCACGCTGGAGTCAATCGGGAGACATCCGCCCGGGCCGGCGGGTGTCATCAGCAGGGCGTCGAGTTGCTTCGGGTCGAAGCCGGTGAGGGCGGCGTCGAAGTCGGCGTCCGGCTTCAGGGCCTCGGCGGAGAGTTCGCCCAGCAGGTCGACCAGCCTGGGGCCGTCCCAGGACCCGCCGACGTCGGCGTTGTTCAGGGCGATGCAGAGGGCCTTTTCCTCGGCGTCCGGCAGGTCGACGACGACGCAGGGGGCCGTGTCGGGGCCGCCGTGCTCGGCGGCGTCGTGCTTCAGCACTTCCAACCGCTGATGACCGCCCACCAGCAGGCCGCTGCGGCGGTTATAAACGAGCGGCTGCACGAGCCCGAAGGCCCGCACGCTGGCGGCGAGCTTCCGCCACCCGGCGTCGCCGGGCTTCAACGCGATCCGCGGGTTGTGCGGGGCGGGCTTGAGAGAGGAGAGCGGGAGATGTTCGAGCAGCATGTTTTGTGAGGCGGATTGGGGATTGGGGATTGGGGATTGGGGATTGGGGATGGGGGATGGGCTATGCGTGCTCGTTCCTTCCGCCCTCCGCCTTCGCCCCTCCGCTTTCGTCGTCCCCGTCCCAGTCCGGGCGGAAGCGGGTTTGGAGGGAGCGGCGGGTGGAGTCGACGCCGCGGTTCACTTGGCGGCGGGTCAGGCCGAAGGCCAACGCGACGCGGTCCGGCGGCCAGCCGACGGCCTCGGTGAGGGCCAGCATCGCCAGGCTCTTCCAGCGGCGGCGGTCCTCGGCGGCGTACTCGGCCCGCACGCTGTTCCAGAACTGCTCGGGATCGCGGCGGGGCAACAGGGTTTTCGTCCCGCGGGACGTGACGACGGACATCGGCAAAGGCTTTCAGGGAAGGGGTTCAGCAGGGCTTAAGTGTTTGCGTGTACACTAATCTGTGCAGCGGCATTGTGGGGCGGCGGCGGGCGGGCGGGAAGACGGGTCCGGCCGATCGGTGGCCGAACGCCGCAAATGTTTGAGAATGGCCCGTCCGCCCCGCCCGGCGGGGTTTCCGCCCGTTTCGTTCCGGACCTCCGAAACCGTTCCGCCCGCCGGAAAAACCCGGATTTCGTCGCCCATGCCCGTTCCCCCCGACCCCGCCGCCGCGTCGTTCGAGCCGGGGGCGGAGCGGGCGATCTTGGCCGGGCGTTACCGCAAGCAGGCCCGGTTCGCCCCGCTGGGGGCGGCCGGTCAGGCCCGGTTGGCGGCGGGGCGGGTGTTGATCGTCGGCTGCGGGGCGACGGGCTCGGCGTTGGCCGAGACGCTGGTGCGGGCCGGCGTGGGATTAAAAGAATTCGGCGGCTGGGTGCGGCCGGTCGACCGGGATTTCGTGGAACTCTCCAACCTGGCCCGGCAGACGCTTTATACGGAGGCGGACGCCGCGGCCCGCACGCCCAAGGCGATCGCCGCGGCGGAGCGGCTGGCGAGGATTAATAGCGAAGTCGCCCTCGACCCGCGGGTGGAGGACGTGACGGCGGGCAATATTGAACGCCTCGCCGAGGGGGCGACGCTGCTGTTGGACGGCAGCGATAATTTCGAGGCCCGCTACCTGCTCAACGACCTCTCTTTAGAGACCGGCGTGCCGTGGGTCTATTGCGGGGCGGTGGGCGGCGGGGGGCGGGCGATGCCCGTGTTGCCGGGGCGGACGGCCTGCCTGCGGTGCGTGCTGCCGGACCCGCCGCCGCCGGGGGAGACGGAGACCTGCGACACCGCCGGCGTGATCCTGCCGGCGGTGAATATCGCGGCGAGCTTCGCCGCCGGGTTCGCCCTGAAGATCCTCGGCGGACTCAACGAGGGCGGCGCTGGGTTCTTGGCAGACCCGCATTTATTAATGATCGACGCCTGGGCCGGGACGGTGCGCAAAGTGGGCACGCGGGCGCTGTTTGAAAGCGGCGAGTGCCCGGCGTGCGGCGGCGGGCGGGCGGGCGGGGTTCCTGGCGCCGACGGGGGCGAACGCCTGTGGCTGCGGGGCGGGCGGGGGGCCGGCAGCGCCACGCTGTGCGGCCGGGGCGGGGTGCAATTGGCCGCGCCCCCGGGCGGGGCGAGCATTGATTTGGAATCGCTCGCAACCCGCTGGCGGCTGGCGGCGGGGGAGGGGGCGGTGCGGGCAAATCGCTTTCTGGCCGCGGTCCAGACGCCCCCGCTGGAGGCCGACGGCCCGCCCGGCGAGGTGACGATCTTCGCCGACGGCCGCGTGATCGTCACCGGCACCACCGACCCCGCCCGCGCCCGCCAGGCCGCCAGCGAGTGGGCGGGGGGCTGAGGGGGAATGGCGGACGGGAGAAGGCGGAAGGCGGAGGGGAGTCCGTCGCCGATCGCGGTGAACCGGTACGCTGTCGCCTTCCGCCGTCCGCCTTCGCCCTTCCGCCTTTAACTCTCCCGATGTCGCCCGAGTTCCCCGTGCCGGCCCGGACGCCGGTGGTGTCTTATCTGGCGCTGCGGCGGGCGGTGGGGGTGACGGGGCTGGCGTTTCCGGTCGTGTTGGTGGTCGGCGGCTGGCTGGTCGGCGTGCCGGTGCAGGACGACGTCAGCAGTTATTATCACACCCCGCTGCGGGACGTGTTCGTGGGCACGCTGTGCGGGGCGGCGGCGTTTTTATTCTGCTATCAGGGCGAGGGGCGGGCGGAGAACTGGACGGCGAACGTCGGCTGCGTCGCGGCGCTGGGCGCCGCCTTCTTCCCGATCGACGCCGACAGCGCCCCGCCCTACACCCGCACCCTGCCGGGCTTAATTCATTCGCTCTCCGGCGGGTTGTTCTTCCTCACGCTGGGCTGTTATTCGCTGGTGCACTTCCCCCGCGGCGGCGAGGACGACGGCGAGGAGGGGGGCGAACCGGCCGGGACGGGCGCCGCCCATCCGAAGGGCTGGTGGCGGAACGTGGTGTATCGGGTCAGCGGGATCGTGATTTTATTGGCGACGCCGGCGATGGGGGCCTATTTATTTCTGTTCCCGGACGCCTGGCGGGAGGCCTGCGATCGGTGGAACGCGCTGTTCTGGCTGGAGGGAACCGCGGCGTGGGCCTTCGCGGCGGCGTGGCTGACGAAGGGCCGAGCGATCGGGGCGGAACTGGCCCTGGACCTGCTGGCGCTGGCGGAGGGCCGCCTGCCGGGGCCGCTGCGCCCGCCGGACGCCCCCGGCCGGCCCCGCCGCTGAGCGGGCGTTTCTGGACTGTCGTCTTTGGACTGTCGTTTGGAGGTCGGCGGCTGCCCCGCGTTCTCCCGAGGGCGGGGGCGGCGTCGGCGGCGTTGCTGATTCGGGGCGGCGGCTCCACAATCCCCCGGCCCCGCTGTCTCTTTCCGCAACGCTCCCGATGGCCGACGATCCCTGGGCCGACGACCCCCACGACCCCGATCAATACGGCGGGGACGCGCCCAACCCTGAGGACGGCCCGCACGCCGACCTGGGCACCTACGCCTCGGACCGGGAGGTGCAGGCGCCCAACCCGCAGAAGTCGATGGGCACGGGGGTGAAGATCCTCGTGGCGCTGCTGATCGGCGGCGGCCTGCTGGCGCTGCTCTGCTGTTGCGGGGGCTTCTGGGAGTTCAGCGCCAGCGGGATCACCAGCCCGGACGCCACCCCGGCCGGCGTGCGGGCGAAGACGGACGAGATCCTCACGATCGACATCCCGGACGATTTCAATCCGGAGATCAGTCTGGGCGGGGAGATCCCCGTCATGCGGTGGTTCGTCGACATGCGGATGGACGTCGCCGCGTACGCCGTGCCGGGCGGCGGCCAACTGATGTTGATGAAGCTCCGCGTGCCGCCGGGCCAGGATCAGGCCGCGATGGAGGCCCAGCTCAAGCAGAGCATGAACCAGAGCGGCAACAACCAGAACGTGCGGGTGGACGTGACGAGCACCGAGACCCGCACCCTCGTCACCGCCGACGGCCGGTCGATCGACTGGCAGTTCAGCGAGGGGACCGGCCGCGGCCCCGACGGCGGCGACCTGGGCGCCTTCCGCGAGGTCAAAGGCACCTTCGTCGACGGCACGGACGTTTACATTCTGAACCTCATGATCGCCGAGGACGAATACGACGAGGCCGAGATCGTTTCGATGCTCGAAAGTATCGAACTGGTCGACCCGCAAACCGAACCCGTCCCCCCCGGCAACGAGGACGTGATGGAGGAGGCCGAGGTCGAATCGGACGAGATCGAAGCCGTGAACGCCGGCGCCGAGTCCGGTGACGAGCCGGCCGAGTGACCGACGCCGAGCCCCAGCCCGCCGGAGAGCCCCCCGCCAACGCCCAGCCCGCGGCCCGCACGCCGGACGCGGCGCTGGCGGCGTCCTCGTCGGAGCCGACGCCGGACCCGCAGGCGCGGGCGTTCGCGTGGCTGTTCGGGGCGGCGGGGCTATGCGTGCTGGTGTGCTGCGGCGGCGGGCTGACTTGGGCGAACGGGGTGGAGAAGACGGACAGGCCGGAGCGGGTCCGCGAGATCTCCGCCGCCCTGTTCGCCGCGGAGATCCCGGAGCGGTTCGAGCCGGAGCAGGCCCTCGGCGTGCCGCCCCCGCCGATCGTGGGCTGGTTTCAGGAGGGGCGGACCGATCTGGTGGACTACGCCACCGCCGGCGGGGGGCGGCTGATCCTCTCCCGCCGCACCAACGACGACGTCGACCCGGCCGTCGCCGTCGCCGCGGCCGCCGCGGACCTGAACGGCTCCGCGGGGGGCGAGGCGGAAGTCCGCACCGTCGTGACGCGGGACGGCCGGGAGTACCCCGTCGCCCTCGGATCGACCGCCGCCCTGACCGCCGACGGCGACCTCCGCCCCGGCGACCCGGAACCGGGCGCCTCCGAACCGGGAACCCCCGCCGGCCCGGTGCGGCGTGCGTTCGGGATGTTCCGCGAGGGCAGCTCCAGCTACGTCGTGCAACTCACCCTGCCGGAGAGCGAGTACGACGAGGCGGAGGTGCTTGCCTTCTTGAAGTCCCTCGGCCCGGCGGACGAGTAAGCGCGTCGGCACCCTGCTCCCCTCGCCCCCTTTTGGGGGAGAGGGGTCGGGGGTGAGGGGGCAGTGATGCCCGCATGCCGTACACCGTCCCGTGTTCAGGATTGGCAGCCCGAGGCGCCAGCCGAGGCGTGCACACGTGGCAGGATCACCCGGCCTCGCTTGCGCTTCGGGCTCACACTCTCTGAGCGGCAGCGTGCGAACCGTGCGTCACCCTCACCCCCGGCCCCTCTCCCTCAAGGGAGAGGGGGGAAACTCGTGGCGAACGTGTCTCAGGCTCGGCTGATCCGTCCTCCCCTCTCCCCCCTTTTGGGGGAGAGGGGCCGGGGGTGAGGGGGCAGTGACGTCCGAGGACCGTTCACCGTCCGCTGACTCTCCCGTCACCCGGTTCGTCACGGCAGAGAGCGGGGGCGCAGGAACCGTGCCCACCCTCACCCCCGGCCCCTCTCCCTGAGGGAGAGGGGAGAACGCGGCCTCTGCCCGTTTCAGTCCGGGACGTGCACCAGGACGCGGCCGGCTTCGATCTTCACCGGGTAGGTTTCCACCCGGACCTTGCCCTTGGGGGCGTCGCACCATTTGCCGGTGCGGCAGTCGAACCGCCAGGCGTGTAGCGGGCAGACGACCGTCGCCCCGTGCACGTCCGGTTCGCCGTCCTCGCCGCAGCCGCCGGGTTCGAGATGGCCGTCCGACAGCGGCGCCCCGGCGTGCGGACAACTGTCCTCCATCGCCGTGAACGTCCCGCCGGCCGCGTCGCCGTTCGGCCCGGGGAGGTGGGCGACGGCGACGAAGGCCCCGTTCACCTCGAAGGCGCGGAGTTCGTTCGGCGGGATCTCCTCGACGGAGCAGACGTCTTCGTAGTTCAAGGCGGAAGGACGAAGGGGGAAGGCGGAGGGCGAACGTGGGACGGCCCGCCACTCTACAGTCCGTCGTCCCGTCCGCCCTCCGCCTGCCCCCCTCCGCCTTGTCGCTCCCCGTCGTCGCCGTGGCTTTCGAGTACCCCTCGCTGCACGGGGGGGAGCGTTCGTTTCTGGCGGTCTGCGGGCGGTTGCGGGAGCGGTTCGAACTCGTCGCCCTCGCCCCGCCGGACGGGCCGCTGGCGGGGGCGCTGGCCGCCGCGGGGCTGCCGCACATCGGTTGCGACGTGAAGGACCCGCCGGCCCTGCACGCCGCCCTCGCGGAAGTGCGTCCGGCGCTGTTGCACGGCAACAGCCTGAGCGTCGGCCGGGTTCTGGGACGGATGAAGGACGACCCGGAGGCCCCGCCGCCGTGCCCGGTGACGGCCCATCTGCGGGACATCCTGAACCTGTCGAACCGGGCCACGCGGGACCTCGGCCGGTGCGACGCGCTGGTGGCCGTCAGCGCCGCGACCCGCGACCACCACGTCGCCCGCGGCCTGCCGGCGGAGCGGGTCGCGGTCGTCCACAACGGCATCGACTCGGGGGCGTTCCTAGCGGGCGTGAACCGCGAGGGGGCGCGCTCCTCGGTCCGCGACGAACTGAACGTCCCCGCGGACGGCCCGCTGATTCTGAGCGTCGGTCAGATCGGTCTGCGGAAGGGCTGGGACGTGCTGGCGGAGGCCGCGGGGCTCGTCCGCTCCGAACCGGCGCCGCACTTCCTGGCAGTGGGCGAGCGCTGGAGCCGCAAGGACGAGAGCGTGCGGTTCGAGGCGGACGTCTTCGCCGCGTGGAACGAGAACGCCCCCGGCCGCGTGCACCGGCTGGGCGCTCGGACCGACGTGTCGCGGCTGCTCGCGGCGGCGGACCTGCTGGCGCACCCGGCCCGTCAGGAGCCGTTCGGCCGGGTGCTGTTGGAAGCGGCCGCCGCGGGGACGCCGATCGTCGCCACGGCCGTCGGCGGCACCCCGGAGATGCTGGGCGACGCCTGCGCCGCCGTGCCCCCCGACGACCCGGCGGCGCTGGCCGCGGCGCTCGACCGCCTACTGAACGACGCGGCGGAGCGCTCCCGCCTCGCCGACGCCGCCCGGCGGCGGGCGGACGGCTTCACCGTCGAGCGCTCCGCGGCGGGGCTGGCGTCGGTGTGGGAGGGGGTGATCGAGGGCCGGTGAGAACCCATCACATCGCCGCTCCGCCGTCCGCTTGCGGTTTCGCGGGGGCTGAGGGCTCTCCGGCACCCGCGAAACCGCAAGCGACGGCCCCGCTCGTCCCCCCTCGCCCCCTTTTGGGGGAGAGGGGCCGGGGGTGAGGGGGCTGTGACTACGAGCCCCGTTTGCGGTCCGTTCGCTCTCCCGTCGGCTGGGCGGTCAAGGCATGAGCGAAGGCGTGCGAACCGTACGTTCACCCTCACCCCCGGCCCCTCTCCCTCCAGGGAGAGGGGGGGACACGGCCGCCCTTACGGCAACAGCAGGAAGAAGGCCGCGAGGGCGGCGCCTTCCACGATCGCCCCCTCCGCCTCGAGCGGCGGCAGGTAGTTGTCGGCGAAGTCGTACTGGCGGCAGGGCGGGCAGTAGGGGGTGGCCCGCACCGGCACGCAGAAGGGTTGCGTCGCCGCCCACCAGGGCAGCAGCGGGACCGTGCCGAAGAAATGCGCCCCGGAGACCAGCGGCTGCACGCACGGCCCGCAGGAGACGCCGCACCGCTCCAGATTCGGGTCCTCGAAGTACAGCGGCCGGTGGGAAAAGCAGAAGGGCATCGCCAGCACCCGCGCCCGGGCCGCGTAGGGGGTGGCGTCCACGTCGCCGGCCGCCGCGAAGCAGGGGCCGACCGCGTCCTCCGGACGCTCCACGGTCCGGTATTCGGTCGGCACCAGCCGTTCGCAGGTCCCCGTTCGGTTCGGCACGGGCCGCACCGTCTTCGCCAGCACCGCCGTCGGCGAGTTCAACCCGGCGTCGATCTCCCGCAGCGGGGGGAACAGGCACTCGAGCCGGTCGCACACGCTCGCGTCGTCCGCGAAGACCGCGGCCTTGGCGGCGACGTCCGGGTCGTTCAGCCCGTCGCCCTCGTACGACTCCCGGCCTTCATACGGCGTTTCCTGCAGGACGAATCCGGACGCGGCGACCGCCTCGGCCGCCGGCTCCCCGAGGTCTGTGAACGAGTCCTCGAAGGCGAACTCCTCCGCAGAAGCGAACTCCCGGGCCGGGGCGAACTCCCGGGCCGGGGCGACGGCGACGAGGTCGGCGGGGGCGGGGGCAAGGGCGGTGAGCGTCGGCACGGGCTCCGGCGCCGGCTTCGCCGGGGCGGCCTCAGATTCGGGCGGGGCCTGGGCGTCGGCCCGGAGCGGCTCCGCCTCGGACCACCACGCCAACGCCGCGGCGCCGACGGCCGTGTGAAGGGTGGACGCCGGCGTCACCGCGGCGTCCACGAGCGGGGCGGGATCGGCGGGCGCCGCGGTCGGCATCGCGGCGAGCGTCTCCGTCGGACCGGCCGGACTGGTCGGACCGGCGGACCACCAGGCGAGGGCGGCGCCGTCGGCGGGCGCGTCGGCGTCCGCGGCGGCGGACTTCAGCGGGGCCGGGGCGCCCCGCCACCAGGCGAGGGCGCCGCGCTGCGAACCCGGGGCCGGGGTGTCGGCGGTCTCCTCGGACCACCAGGCCAACTCCTCGGCGAGGACGGACTGCTCCGCGGCGGTGCGGGGGGCGCGAACCGTCACCCAGGCGCCGGCGCCGTCGAGGGCGCCGGGGTCGTCAAACAGCTCCGGCGTGGCCGCCGCCTGTTCGAACGCCGCCGCCAGGGAGCGTTGCGGCCCGTCGGCCTCCTCGATCGTCGCCGCGGCCGCCGGGCCGAGCGCCCCGCCCCACGCCGTCGCCCCGGCCAGCAGCCCCGGGGCCAGCGTTTTCAGGCTGAATCGGTCGGGCAGCAGGGCCGCGAGCCGGCGCCGAGCCTCCCGGGCACGGTTCCGCGGGCGGCGGGCGGCGGGGCGGGACATGGGGGCGGCCGGGGACGGTGAAACGGAACCGGGACCGGCGCAATCCGGTCCCCCGGGTTCGGGTATCGGCTTGGGGGGTGACAGCGGTTCGGGTTGATTGGGAAAATCCCGATCCACGGCCTGTGCCGTCGTTTCGCTCCCGAAAGGAACTGAGTTCGCTCCCGAAAGGAACTGAACGGACATCGCGGCAGCCTGTCAGGCAGATCGCCGGGGCGCCGTCTGGGGGGACCTCCGCTTGACAATCTGACGGTTCGGGTTACGGAGAATTTGACCCGCCCCGCTTTGGGGGCGGATAATAGAAGTGCGTCGCCCTCTCCCCCGCCCGCGGCGCCTCCCGGTTCCCGCCCCGCGTTCTGCGTCTCTCCGCCGCCCCCGGAGCGACGCCCTTTTTCACCCCCGGCTTTTCATGGCCCGCCCCCGTTCCGTCGTCGGTCCGGAGACCCCCGCCGGCCGCCCGGCTGGTCCCGTGCGCGGCGCCGACCCGACGGGAACGATCCGCCCGGCCGCCGCGGCACCGCTGATCCCGCGCGCGGTGCGGCTGCGCCTGCAACGGTTGGAGCCGATCCGGGCACTGGACGGCCTGGCGCTGGTCCCCGGCCCGGACGCCGACGCCGCCCCGCCGGACGCCGACCCCCAGGACTTCGCCCAGTTCGACGGCAACGGCGAGTCCGGCGGCGGGCAGGACGCGGGCACGTTCGACGCCGACCCGGCCGCCACGGACGGGGCGGTGCGGATCGACGCCGGCGCCGACGCGGGCGACGGGGTCGCGGACCGCTTCGAAGTCTCCGAGATCGACGGCCGACTGGTCGTCTCCGTCAACGGCCGCGTCGCCTACTCCGGCGACGCCGCCGATTCGCACACGCTGCACTTCGCCGGCTCCGCCGACGCCGATCAGCTGTTCCTCGATCCGAACCTGTTCCAGACGGCCGGCGGCGATCTGAACCTGTCGTTCGACGGCGCCGGCGGGGCGGACTCGATCGAACTGGGCGGCTCCGTCGGCTCCGTCGCCCACCACCTGCTCGGCGGCGGCGCAGGCTCGGCCGACGACGGGACCGATGCGGCGGACGGCCCGACGGCGAACTCGGTCGCGGCGGACGGGTTGAACCTGTCGCACGCCGGCGTGGAGCAGGTCGCCGACCGCTTCGACGCCGCCGCCCGCACCCTGACCGTCGACGGCGCCGCCGAACTGCACGGCACGGGAACCGCAGGCGTGTTCACGGACGGCGTGACCACCGTCACGTTCGCAGCCGACGCGGCCGACCTCGACGTGCAGGCCGACGCCCTGACGATCACCGGCGCCCTGGACCTCGCCGGCGGCGAGGGCGCGTTCCGGGCGACGGATTCGCTGAGCCTCGAAACCGACGCCGCCCTGACCAGCGCCGGCGGCGCCCTCACGCTGGACGGCGGGGCTTCGCTGGTCGTCTCCGGCACGGTGGACGTGTCGAACGCTGAAGGCCGGGGCGGCACGGCGACACTGCTGGGCGGGGAGATCACGCTGACGGACACCGCCGTGGTCGACGCCTCCGGCGCGACCGGCGGGGGCGAGATTCTCGTCGGCGGCGGCGCCCGCGGCGAGAACCCGGCGCTGCCGAACGCGGAGTTCACCACGATCGCCGAGGGCGCCCGCCTGGACGCCAGCGCGACCGTGGCCGGCGACGGCGGCACGGTGATCGTCTGGGCCAACGACACGACCCGCTTCGCCGGTTCGATCAGCGCCCGCGGGGCGGGGGCCGGCGGCGACGGCGGCTTCGCGGAGGTCAGCGGCAAGGCGCACGTCCAGGTCAGCGGCCACGCCGACCTCCGCAGCGCCGGCGGCCCGGACGGGGGCGCCTACGGCACGTTCCTGATCGACCCGGGCAGCGTGGAGGTCGTCGACGGCCCGAACGTCGACGCCGGCCTCGACACCTTCAACGACGCCTGGGTCGCCGCCCAACTGGAGAGCGGCAACCTCACCATCGAGACGGCCAGCGGCACGAACGGCCAGCCGGAGGTGATCACCGTGCAGGCCGGCGTGGTCATCGAGTGGGCGGCCGCCACCGCCTTCACCCTGCTCGCCGGCCGCAGCATCGTGGTCAGCAGCGGCGCCCAGATCGTCGCGACCGGCGACGGCTCGATCAGCCTGCGGGCCAACGAGAACGGGGCCCAGTCCGCCGGGGCGAACTTCGCCGGCGTCGCGATCGACGGCGCCACGCTCCGCACCGAAGGCGCCGGCGGCGTCACGATCGAGGGCACGGGCGGCGATTTGAGCAGCGATAACTCCGGCGTGTCCGTGACGAACGGCGGCGTGGTCGAAGCGACCGGCACGGGGGCCGTCTCCGTGACCGGGACCGGCGGGGACGGGGTCTCCAACAACTTCGGGGTGCGCATTCAGGGGACGAACTCGGCGATTCGTTCCGCCGCCGGGGCGGTGACGGTCGTGGGCTTCGGCGGCGACGGCTTGTTCGGCGCCAACCATGGCGTCCTCGTCACCCTCGGCGGAGCGATCGGCGACGACGGCACGGGAACTTACGCCGGGGCGGTCTCCGTCACCGGGACCGGCGGGGACGGGGTCTCCGACAACCACGGGGTGACCGTCGCGGCGAACTCGGCGATCCGCTCCGCGGGCGGCGGCGTGACGGTCGAGGGGACCGGCGGCGACGGGACGGGCGACGCGAATGACGGCGTGTCCGTCGTCTCCGCCGGGACGATCGAGGACACGGCCGCCGGAGCGGTCTCCATCACCGGCGTCGCGCGGGGCGCCGGCGCCGCGTCCGGCGTCCGGCTCGACTATTTCGGCGCCCCTGGAACGGCCGTCTCCGGCGCCGGCGTGACGATCGACGGCACGGGCGTCGGCGGCGCGGCGGACATCTTCCTCGCCGGCGGCGCCGGGGTCGTCTCTACGACCCTCGCCCCGATCACGCTGGACGGGGCGACGGTGCGGATCGAATCCGCCGCCGAGGTCGGGCTGCGCCTCGGCGACGACTCCGCCGCTCCGCCGCTCGCCGGGACGGACTACAGCCAGGTCGTGCTCACCGGCGCGCTGACGCTCTCCGGCGGGGTGCTGGACCTGACGGAGCTCGGCTCCGCCGCCGCCCTCCAGGGGGACGTGCACGTCCTGATCGACAACGACGGGATCGACGCCCTCGTCGGGGAGTTCAGCAACCTCGCCGACGGGGACATTCTCGCCTTCGGCGCCCAGCGGTTCCAGGCCGACTACCAGGGCGGGGACGGCAACGATCTGACCCTCACGGCGCTGGACGCGGTCCCGGTCACGATCGACGGCACCGCCGACGCCGACGCCTTCTCTGTCGCTCTCGACGGCACGGAGTTGGTCGTCACCCGCTCCACCGACGGCGGGCCGGTCGTGGAGGTCCTCCGCGGCGACGCCGCCGCCCTGACGGCCGGCGGGCTGGTCCTCAACGGCCTGGACGGGAACGACACCCTTACCGTGGACTACGCCGGCGGGTTCTTCACCACCCCCATCGAGTGGAACGGCGGAACCCAGACGGTCGGCGTCGGCGACGACCTCGTGCTGACCGGCGGCGGGGCGTTCGCCTCCGTCGTCCACACGTTCGTCAACGCCAACGACGGCTCGGTCGCGGTCTTCGACGGGGTCGGAACCCATTCGATCCAGTACGTCGGCCTCGAGCCGGTGCTCGACAACCTGAACGTCGCCGACCGGCAGTTCGTCTTCACCGGCGGGGCGGAGACGATCACGCTCTCCGACGACGCCGCGGCCGGCTACATGACGATCGACAGTACGCTGGGCGAGTCGGTCACGTTCCTGAACCCCACCGCCAGCCTGACGATCGACGCCGGGACCGGCGACGACAGCGTGGTGGTCGCCTCCGTGGACGCCGCCTACGCCGCCGCCCTGTCGATCCTCGGCGGGGACGGGGTCGACACGGTTAACCTCGCCGCGAACCTGACCCTCGGGTCGGCGACCTCGACCGGCAACCTGCTGATCGACGTCGAGGCCGTGAGCCTCGACGGGGCGATCACGATCGACACGACCGCCGGCACGGACGCGAACGGCGACGGGGTCTTCCGCAGCGTGACCGTCACCGGCGCCCTCGACGCCGACGACGCCGCGAACGCTCGGGCCCTGACGATCTCCTCCGGCTCCGGGGCCGTCGCCCTCGGCGACGTCGGCGCCATCCAGGCTCTCGGCGCCGTGACGATCAACGACACGGCCGGTTCGGGGGCGATCACCCTCGGCCGCGTCGGCACGAATGCCGCCGTCGGCGCCGACTCGCTGGCGGTCGGCAACAACGCCACCGCCGCGATCAACTTCCTCGGCGCCGACTACGCGACGACCGGTTCGCAGAACTACCTGGCCGCGGCCGGGGCGAACTTCCACATCGACGCGGGCGTCCTGACCACCTTCCGCAACACGGGGACCGCCGGCGCCGACGTCATTCAATTCGACGGATTCTTCGGCAACACGAGCCTCCGTCTCGCCGACGGCAGCGACCTCGTCATCCAGACGGCCGGGGGCGCGGGCGACGCGATTACGGTGAACGGGATCAGCGGCGTGGACGCCGCCGCCGACGAGACCGTCACGCTCTCCGCCGCCCGGTCGAACATCTTCGGCGACGTCCTCAACGTGCGTTCGTTCGCCGTGACGGCCGGCGTCGCGCAGCTCTCCGGCGACATCACGACCAGCAGCCAGACGACGGATAACGGCGTCGCGTTCCAGGGGGTGCTGCTCACCGGGCCCGCACGGACGATCGACGTCTCGGCCGGCAACGGGAACGTCGTCTTCAACAGCGTCGTCCAGGCCTCCGGGGCGACCTCCGCGGATCTGGTGATCGACGCCGGGACCGGGACCGTCACCGCCAACGAGATCGGCAGCGGCGCCACCGCGTTCAACGATGTCACGGTCACCGCCGCGACCTTCCACCTCCGCGACCGGATCGTCACCCGGGCGATCGGCGCCGACGCGGGCGACGTGCAGATCAACGCCGACTTCGTCCTCACCGGCAACGTGACGGTCGACACGACGACCGACGACGGCGCGAACGACGCCGACGGCTCCGTGACCGTCACCGGCTCCGTCACCGACGCCGCCGGCAACCGCTCCCTGACGATCAACGCCGGGACCGCCGCCGTCGCCGTCGAGAGCCTGACGGTCGGCGGCAATCTGACCGTCACCGGAGCCGTCCAGACCTACGGCGGCACGCTGGGCCTCGGCGGAACCGGCACGCTGACCGGGACCGACGCGACCTTCAACGGCCGCGTCGTCGGCTACTCCGCGGGGGCCGAGGCGGACGGCGTCGGCGCCCTGACGGTGACCGCCGGCGGCGCGACGACCTTCAACGACCTCGTCGGCCGCAACGCCGCCAATACCGCCGACGTGCGGCTGGCCAGCCTGACGACCGACGGCGGCGGCACGACCCGGCTCAACGAGGCCGGCGGCGGCAGTTCCGCGACTCCGGCCGTCGCCACGACCGGCACGGTGCAGTTCGACGACGACGTCGTCCTCGGGACCGACCTCGCCATCACCGTCGGCGGGTCGATCCTGTTCGGCGGCACGCTCGAATCGGTCGGCGACGCCGCCGCCGGGATGAGTCTGACGATCGGCGGCGGCGAGACGATCCTGTTCGCCGGCGCCGTCGGGGCCACGAACCGGCTGCGGTTCATTCAGACGAACACGACTGGCACGACTCAGGTCGACACGACCACCGTCCGCACCGCGTTGTTGCAGTCCTATAACAACGCCGTCACGTTCAACGCCGACAATGCGGCGGCCGGGACGACGACGTTCACGGCGACCGACGGCGCCGTGACGTTCGAGAACGCCGTGACCGGGGCGGCGGGCGACTCCCTGATCGTCAACGCCGACGCCGCCGCCTTCAACGGCGGCTCCGTCGACGGCGACCTGACCGTCGCCGCCGACGTCGGCAACGTCGCGTTCGCCTCCGGCACGCTGGCCGTGACCGGGAACGCGACCGTGACCGCCGCCGGGGCGATCCTCGGCGGGACCGACGACGGCGTCGCCGACCTCACCGCCGCCGTGATCGACCTGACCGCGAACGGCGTCGGCTCCGCGGCCACGTCGCTGGACCTGTTCGCCGCGACCGCGCTGAACGTGGACACCTCCACCGCCAACGGCGACATGTTCGTCGACGGCATCGGCGACCTGAACCTCGGCGCCGTCGACGCCGGCACGGGGGACGTCACGCTGACGGCGACCGGAGCGATCGTCGACGCCAACGGCGCCGCCGTGAACGTCACCGCGACCGCCGCCGACCTGCAGGCCGGCGGCAACCTCGGCGGCGGAGACGCGATCGAGCTGCAAGTCGATTCCGTCACGGCCGTCGCCGGGGCCGGCGACCTCAGACTGAGCGATCTCAGCGGCGGGCTGACGGTCACGAACGCCGCCGCGACGGGCGGCGGCTCGCTCAACATCGTCGCGATCGGCGGCGACCTGACGGTCGGTACGGTCGCCGCCCAGTTCAACGCCTTCCTCGGCGCCGGCGACGGGGCAATCGTCGACGGAAACGGGGCCGGCACGCTGAACGTGACCGCGACCTTCCTCGAGGCCACTGCCCAGACGGGCGTCGACCTTGACTTCGCGGGCTCCACGGGCGCGATTCAAACGACGGGGACCGGGAACATCGCCCTCCGCAGCGCCGGTCTCGTGAACGTGCAGAGCGGCGGGATCTCCGCTGCCGACGGCGACGTCTCCCTGCAGGCGAACGCCCTCCGCCTCCAGAGCGGGATCACGGCCGGCGGGGGGGGCACGGCGACTCTGACCGCCACGCAGTACATCGAGAACCTCGGCGGCGGCGTGAAGGTGACCGCCGACGCGGCCGCGCTGATCGCCGGTTCCTTCATCGGCGCCGGCGCCGGCGCCCCGCTGGAACTCGCCGTCGATACGCTGGCCTTCGACGCCGACGGCGCCGTTTACCTCACCGACGTCAGCGGCGGGCTGACGGTCGGGACCGTCGGCGGGCTGACCGCCAGCCGGGCCGGCGGCGGCGGGGCCGTCACCGCGACGGACTTGGCCGGGGACGGCTCGCTGACGGTCGCCCACGCCGTCACCGTCGGCGCCGACTTCGCCCTGACCGCCGGCGACGACGTCGTCTTCGACGGCGGCTCCGTCACCGCGACCGGCGGGACCCTCTCCGTGACCGCCGACGCCGAAGGCTCCGCCGACGGCAACCGCGGTTCGATCAGCCAGACCGGCGCCGGCGTCGTGATCGTCGCCCCGAGGCTGACGCTGTCCGCCTACGACGGCATCGGCGACGACGGCGTGACCGACAACGCCCTGCGGATCGACGTCGGCACGCTCTCCGCGACCAACGCCGGCGCCCACGACGTGCGGCTCGTCGAGTCCGACGACGTCGCCGTCGGCTCGCTCGTGAACGTCGGCCGCCTCGTCACGCTGACCGCCGGCGGGGCGATCACGGACGGCTCCACCATGAGCGAGACCCCCAACATCACGGCGGGCTTCGTGGCCCTGCGGGCCGGGACCGGCATCGGGGCGAACGCCGGAGCCGGGAACGACGACGCCGACCTGGACCTCGCCGACGGGACCGTCGTCGCCGCCCGGGTGACCGGGAACGGGCCGATCCACCTCTCCGCCGACGACGGGAGCCCCGTCACTGAGGAGAGCTTGACGGTCGGCGCCGTCGACGGGCTGACCGGGGTGAGCGTCGCCGGGACCGGCGACATCCGCCTCGCCGCGACCTTCGACCTGACGATCGACGCGGCGGTGAGCGCCGCCGACGGCAGTGTGTTCCTCGCCGCCGACAGCGACGGCGACTGCGACGGCGACCTGCGGATCAACGCCGCCGTGACCGCCGGCGCCGACGGGAGTTACGGTTTCTCTGCGAACAACGTTCTCCTCGCCACGAACGTGACCGCGACCGGCGCCGGCGCGATCGACGTGATCGCCTGCCGCACGATCGTGGTGAACCCCGGCGTGACCGTCTCCGCCGCGGACGGCGACGTGACCCTGCTGGCGAACGACGGCGGGGCGAACGCCGGCAACTTCACCGCCGTCACCCTCGCCGGCGCCGCGATCCGCACCACCGGCACCGGGGCCATCTCCGTCACCGGCACGGGCGCCAGCGACGGCACGACCTCGGGCAACCGCGGCGTGCTCCTGACGGGCGGCGGCGTGATCGCGGCGACCGGCGGCGGGGCGGTCGAGGTGACCGGGACCGGCGGGGCCGGCGTGGACTTCAACTACGGCGTGTTCGTCAGCGGCGCCGGCTCCGCGATCGCCTCGACCGCCGCCGACGGGAACGTGACGGTCACCGGAACCGGCGGGGCCGGCAGCGGTCAGTTGAACGTCGGCGTGCTCTTGGACTTCGACGCCGAAATCCTCGCCGCCGACGTCGCCGCCGTGACCGGCTTCGGCGGCGACGGGGGGACGAACGCGGCCGTCGGGGTCTACGTGCTGCGGGGCGCCGCGATCTCCGGCACGTCCGCGGTCGTCACCGGCACGGGCGGGGACGGCACGGGCGCGCAGAACCGCGGCGTCTCTCTGGCGCTGGGCGGCGTGATCGGCGGCACGACCGGCCCGGTGACCGTCACCGGAACCGGCGGCGCCGGCACGACTCAGAACGACGGCGTCCACCTCTTGCAGGACACGAACGGGGACGGCACCGGCGCCCCGGCCCGGATTCACTCCGCCGGCGGGCCGGTGCTCGTCACGGGCGTCGGCGGCGGCGGGACGGACTCCCACGGCGTCTACGTCGGGCCGAACGCCCTGATCGAGAACACGGCCGCCGGGACCGTCACCGTCCGCGGCGACGTGACCGGCGCGACCTCGACCGACGGCGTGCGGGTCGTCGACGGCGCGATCCGCACCGCCGACGGCGACGTGACGCTCGACGCCGACTTCCTGCTGAACGACAACGGCGACACGACGCCCGACGCCCGCGGCACGCTGAGCGTCCTCGGGACCGGCTCGGTCGTCGCCGGGACCGCCGCCCCGGTCGCCGGCAACGGGAACGTGCGGGTCACCGCCGCGGACCTGAACCTTGGGGCCGCCGCCTCGATCGCCGCCGCCGCCGACGCGATTCTCCTCCACAACTCCACCGCCGGCCGCACCATCGGCCTGGGCGGCGGGGCCGGGGACTTCAACCTGACCGACGCTGAGGCGGACCGCCTGACCGCCGCCGTGCTGGAGATCGGCAACGGCGACGCCGCCTTCAAGGCCGGCGACGTGACGGCGGGCGAACTCACCCTGGGCACGATCGCCGACGCCCTCGTCCTGCGGACCGGCGGATCGGTGATCGAAAGCGGCGCCGACGCCGCCGCGGACCTTTCCGGGGTCGCGAACCTGGCGATCCGGGCCGACGGCCGCGTCGGCGGGGCGACCGACGCCGACGGCGACCGGCTGGAGGTGGACGTCGCCACGCTGGCCGTCAGCGCCTTCGACGGCGCCCCGGTCGGCGGCTCGGTGCGGCTCGCGGACGTCGGCGGGAACCTGACCGTCGGCACGGTCGCCGACAGCGTCGGCGCCCTCACCGCCGGCCTGCGGGCCACGGACGAAGTCGACCTGCTCGTCGCCGGCTCCCTCACCGTGCAGAACACCGCCGGGGCGACGGACCTGGGCGGCGGCGCCCTCGCCGCGATCGCCGGCGGCGGGATCGCCGTCGAGGCCGGCGCCGCGGTCGCCACGACCGGCGGCCACGCCGTGCTGAAGGCGAACGGCGGCGCCCTGATCCTCGCCGCCGGCGCCACGCTGACCACTGACGGCGGCGACGCCGGGTTGGAGGCGTTCGGCGCCCTGACGATGCAGGAGGCCGGGGCGGTCTTCGCCTCGATCTCGACGGTCGACGGGGCCGCCGGCGGGACCGTCGTGCTGCGGTCGCGGACCGGCGACGTGACCCTCACCCAGGTGAGCGCCGGCGCCGGGCGGGTCGGCGTCGAGGCCGGCGGGGCGATCCTCGACGGCCTGACCGGCGACGGCGCCGGGGCGACGAATCTGAGCGGCTCCGCCTTCGCCGCCCTCGCCGGAACCGGCGTGGGCACGGCGTTGAACGCCCTCGACGTCGCCTTCGACACGTTCGCCGCCGAGACGACCGCCGGCGACCTGCGGATCGATAACTTCGGCAGGCCGTTGGGGACCGGCGACGTGATCATCGAGTCCGTCGCCGTGCCGGACGTCGTCGCCGTCGGGCAGACCGTCGTCGGCCTGGCCGCCAACGGCCTGCAGGCCGGCGGGACGGTGCGGGCGGACGCCCCGCTCGGCAACCTGATCGTCAATGCGGACGTGTACGGCGGGGTGCGGGCGGAACTGGGCGCCGGCGAGGGCGTGCGGTTGAACGCCGACGTCGGCAGCCACCCGACGACCGGCAGCGTCGCTGTGCTCGCCCGCGGCGGGGACATCGTCCAGCCCGGCGCCGACCGCATCACCGCCGGCGTCGTCGCCCTGGAGGCGTCCGGCTCCATCGGCGTCGCCAGCTTCGCCAACCCCGGCAACGTCGGGGCGATCAACCTGAACGCCGCCGTCGTCGCCGCCCGGGCCGACGGGAACGGCGTCGGCGTCGCTCAGCGCGGCGGGCAAACGCTGACGATCGGCGCGGCGCTGGGCATGGACGGCGGCGTCGTGGCCGGCGTGACGACCGATTCCGGCACGGCGTCGGTGTTCGCCGTCGGCGGGGTCTTCGTCACCCGGGCCGTCGGCGAGGCCGTCCGCTACGAAATCCGGGGCGGCACGTCCCGCGTGACCCGCGCCGCCCTGGTCGCCGGCGGGGACGTCAACTTCGCCGGCGACGGCCGGCTGACCACTCGCACCGGGCAGGCCGTCGCCCCGCTGCCCGGCACGCTGATCCCCGTCACCGGCAGCCCCCCGGGCACCTTCCGCGTCGGCCAGACCGGCGAGCTGCTCTCGATCGACACCGGCCTCCCGGTCGACTTCGCCGTCGAGGCCGGCACGCGGCGGGGGGGGATCGCGGACCAGAACCTCACCGTCCAACTGATCCTGCCCAACGGCCAGCTCTCCCCGAACCAACTGCCCCCCGGCGCCGGCGGGACTGTCTACAACTTCGGCCCGCAGTCGCTGCCGATCGGGGCGGAACTGATCGACCTGGCGAACCAGGCGGCGGCGAACGGCGGGACGCTCCCCGGGGCGTTCATCGCGAGCTTCGACCCGTCGATCCGGCTCGTCGGCGTCGGGAACCTCGCCACGGCCACGTCCAACCTCACCCGCGCGAACGCCCCGTTGACGTTCGTGTTCGGCGACGTGGTCGCCTCCGATCCGCTGCCGGACCCGGAGCCCGAGCCGGTCGCCCCGCCGGAACTCGCCCCGCCGGTGGTCGCTGCGCCGACGTTCGTCGCCCCGCCGCCCTTCGCCGATCTGGACGAGGCCGCCCCCGCCGCCGGCGCCCCGGCGTCGGACCTGCCGGAGTTGCAGCTCTGGATCTACCAGGATCAGCAGGGCCTGACCGAAGGCCTCGACGAGCCCGGCGCGCCCGCCCTGACCGTGCCGGACCTCGCCTACTACCTCATCGGCGATCCGTTCCGCAGCGCCTACCTGTCCGACCCCTACTTCCAGAACCTCGGGGCGGAAGGGGCGGTGTTCCAGTTCGTAATCGTGCGGCCCGGGCAGGACCCGGAGGTGGAAAGCACCTTCCGCGTCGAAAGCGGCGGCCTGGAACAACCGCTGTTCCGCCGCGGCCCCCTGCCGACCTTCGAGGACGCCGCCCCCACCGCCCCCGTCGGCCCGCCCCCCGCGGTCGTCCCCAGCGACGCCCCCGCCTCGGCCCCCGGCGCCGACGCCGCCCCCGACGCCGCCCCCGAAGCGGCCGAGGGCGCCCCCGGCGAACCCGTCTCCGCGCTCGACGCCCCGCAGACCGAAGCCGGGTTCGATCTGGAGAACCTTGAACTGGACGAGGCCGCCGCGCTGGTCGCGGCGGCGGCCGGGGGCGTGCCGGGGCCCTCCCGGGCCTCCGCCCGCTGGCGCCGCCGGCGGGACGCGGTGGTGCGGGAGATGCTCGCCCGGGACCCGGCCCGGTCGGGCCGGGCCGGGCAGGAACGCGTCGGGCAGGAACGCGACCGGCGTTTGCCGGTCGTGCCGGCGGGGGGCGGGGGGACGGCCCCCGGTTCGGCCGACGCGGACGGGGAGAAACTGGCGAACGGGTCGGCTCCGGGGACACTCGACGCCCCGGCCCCGGGATTCCCCGAGCTAGGGTCCACCGGTCTGGGGCGTTCCGCCCGCCGCGCCCGCCGCCTCGCCGCCGTCCGCTAACGGCTCCGCCCGCCCGCGGACGGTTCCCCCCGACCCGCGGACGGCTCCCGGTTCCGCCGTTCGTTTCGCCGGTCGCCGGTCGTCCCGCCCCTCCGTTCGCGCTCCTTCGCCCCGCCCCCCGCTGATGGCCGCCCGCGACTCCGCCGACGCCCCCACCCCCGTCCCCGGCGGCGCCGGCGCGTCCGGCTCCCCGGCGCCCGGGTCCCCAGCGAACGGACCGATTGGCGGGCCGATCGGCAAGCGGCCGATGGTGCCGGGGAAGGGACCGGGCGCGGGCCTGGGGTCCGGGGGGCCGCGGATTCTGGGGTCGTTCCTCGATCCGTCGAAGCTGAACCCCGCTGGCCTCGTCGCCCGCGGCGCCGACGCCGAGACGGTCGCCCCGGAGGACCTCGCGGATTCGATCTCCGCCACGATCTCCGCCCGCCTCGACGCCGACGCCGACGACGGGCTGACGGACGACGGGCTGTTGGACGACGGGCTGTTGGACGACGGGCTGTTGGACGACGGGGATTCGTTCGACGTGGAGGGCGGCAGCGTTCTGGACGACTTCGACGACGATCTGCCCGAGGACGTCAGCCTCGGCGACGAAGACGCCACGTTCCTCAGCGATCCCCCGCCGGAACTGGACGGCTCCACGCCGCCCCCCCAGACGCCGCCCGCCAAGCCGCCGCGCGGCCAGCGGCCGCCGGTTCCCGAGACGCCCAGCGGCACCCTCATCGGCGGGACCCCGGACACGCCCAGCGGCACCCTCATCGGCGAACAGCCGGACTCGCCCAGCCGGACGTTGATCGGCGGCGACACCACGGCCGGAACCGCGGGCGGCGGAACCGCGGGCGGGAATGCCGACGGGCCGGTCGGCAACTTCGCCGACGACGACTCCCTCGCCGGAGCCTCCTCCCAGAACGGGGCGTCGTCCCTCACCCAGGCCGGCGACGCCGCGGACGTGCCGACCGGGCAGATGGCCGGCGCGGCCGGCGACGCCGCCGATGTGCCCACCGGCGAGATGGGCCCCGTCGGGGCGACGATGGCCGGCGGCGACACCGCCGACGGCACCGGCCCCGGCGGCAGCAGTTCGGGCGGCCCCGACGGCTCCGGCCCCGGCGGCTCGGGCCCCGGCGGCACCAGCAAGGGCGGCAGCAGCAAGGGCGGGGGCACCGCCGAGGGCGGCAGCGGCCGGACGGCGGGGGGCACGGGGCTGTCGGTGGCAGGCGACTCAGCCGGCGGCTCCGCGGGCGGTTCCGCGGGGGCCTCCGCCGGCGCCTCGCTGACCGGGGGCGCCGCGCACGTCAGCGAGACCGTCCCCACCCGGCAGATCGCCCGGGACCCGGCCTCCGCCGACCCCCGCAGCGACTACGCCGTGCTCGCGGCGCTGGGCGAAGGCGGGATGGGCGTCGTCAGCCGGGCGGAGCAGCGCTCGCTGGGCCGCGACGTCGCCCTCAAGCAGGTGAAGGGCCGCGTCAGCGCCCGCCAGAAGGCCCGCCTCGCCACCGAGGCGGTCGTCACCGGCGAGCTGGAGCACCCGAACATCGTCCCGGTTTACGACCTCGGCCGGGACGCCGGCGGGGACCTGTTCTACGCGATGAAGGTCATCGGCGGGCGGGGCTGGCACAAAACGCTCAAGCTCGCCCCCGGCGAGGAGGGCGCCCTCAGCGAAGAGGAACACCTCGACGTCTGGCTGAAGGTCGCCGACGCCGTCGCCTTCGCCCACCACCGCGGGGTCATCAACTACGACCTCAAGCCGGAGAACGTGCAGCTCGACGGCTTCGGGCAGGTGCTCGTGCTGGACTGGGGCCTGGCCCACGTCACCGACCGCTTCGCCAGCCCGGGGCGGGTCGCGGACAACCAGCGGGGCGGCGGCTCCCCGGCTTACATGGCGCCGGAGCAGGGCCACAACCAGCTCGCCAGCATGCGGCTGATCGACGAGCCGGACATCCCCGTCACCGCCGCGGTCGACGTTTATCTGCTGGGGGCGATGCTCTGGGAGATCGCCACCGGCCAGCGCCCGCACACCGGCGACGACCGCGTCGCCGCCCAGATCGCCAAGCGGGCCGGCCGCTCCGAGCCGGTGCGGCTGGACAAAACGCTGGCCTGCTGCGTGGCCGCCCGGGAGAACGTCCTCACCCCGACCGACCGGGACGACGAACTGATCGCCGTCGCCCGCAAGGCGATGGCGACCGACCCCGCCGACCGCTACGAATCGGTCGAGGCGTTGCAGGACGCCGTGCGGGACTACCGCGCCCACGGGCAGAGCCGCCGCCTGACGGCCCGCGGGTCGGAGCTGGTCGCCGCCGGGGAGCTGGCCCGCGGGGCCGCCGCCTTCGACGACGCCGTCGCCCTCTGGCCGGCGAACGCGGAGGCGAAGACCCTCGCCACGGATACCCAGCACAAGCTGGACCGCCGCAAACGGGCCACGCGGACGCTGGCGATTTCGTTGGCGCTGGTCACGCTGATCGGGCTGACGACGGTCTCCTACCTGTACGCGGACGCGGTCGAACAGACGCGCGTGGCGAACGTGGAGCGGGCGAAGGCGGAGGAGGCCCACCGGGATCTGATCGCCGCCCAGGACGTGATCGTCCAGGAGAAAAACGCGGCGATCGCCGCCCACAAGCAGGCGTTGGCGGCCGAGGCGCTGGCCCGGACGGAGCAGATCCGAGCGGAGAAGGCCGCCGAGGAGGCCCGCAAAAGCGCGGAGGCCGAGCGCCTCGCCGCCATCGCCGAACGCGAGGCGAAGGTCGCCGCGGAGGAGGCGACCAAAAAAGCCCTCGCCGCCGCCGAGGCCGAAAAGAAGGCGACCATGGCCGCGGAGAAGGCCCGTCTGGACGAGGCGAAGGCCAAGGAGCAGGCGATCGCCGCCGCCGACGCCGCCAGGAAGAGCGCGATGGCGGAGAAGGAGGCCAAGGAACTGGCCCTGATGGAGCAGAAGAAGGCCGTCGCCGCCGCCGCCGCGGAGAAAGAAGCGAAGGAACTCGCCGTCGCCCAGGAGAAGAAGGCGATCGCCGCCGCCATGGCCGCGGAGAAGAGCGCCGCGGCGGAGAAGGCGGCCAAGCTGGTCGCCGTCGCGGAGCAGAAGCGGGCCGAAGAGGCCGCCGAGGCCGCCCGACTGGCCGCCGAGGCCGAACGGCAGGCGAAGCTGGCGGCGATCGCGGCCCGGCGGGTCTCGGAGCACCGCAGTTTCGTCTCGCTGGTGCGGGCCGCCGACGACCGCCGCCGCGACGACCTCGGCGGAGCCCGTGACGCCCTGGAAACGCTCGACCGCACCGCGCCGGCTGCCGCCCCGGCCGCCGCCGAGGGTGCCGTGCCCGTCGCCACCGGCGGTTCGCCGGCGCCCGCCGAGCCGGAGGGCTTCGAAGTCCGTTATCTCCGGGCCGAACTGGCCCGCTCCCGGGACGCCGTCGCCGCCGCCGCGGGGGCTGCGGGGGAAGACGACGCGGTCGGCCCGGCGCCGGACCTCACCGGCGTCGCCGCCCTGCCGACCTCCGGCCGGGCCTCCCGCTTCGCGATCGCCGGGGCGGACGGCGTGATTCGGGTCGAACCCGCCGAGCCCGGCGGCGCCCCGATTCTGCTCCGCGACCCGCAACTGATCCGCCTCCGCGGGCTGGCGCTGGGCGAGACGCCGGACGGCCCGCTCCTCGCCGCCGTCGGCGACGGCCGGCGGGGCGAACCGCTCTCCGTCGCCCTCTGGGCGTTGGGGGACATCGCTGAACAGAACGCCGAGGAGCAACAGGCCCCGCTCGAACCGACGCGGCGGCTGGGGGCGTTGCGGCCGGGGTCGGCGCTGGCCGGCGTCCGCGTCGGCCGCGGGCCGGACGGGCCGCTGGTGCTGGCCTGGGGCGAGGAAGCGGCCGGCGGCGAGGGCCTCGAACGCAACCGCCCGCACGGCGCCCTGTTCGCCTGGAACCCGACCGCCGGGGCGCCCGAGCCGGCGTTGCGCATCGGTCTGAGCGGCGACGAACGCCCGCTGGACGCGGACCTCTCCGCCGACGGCGCCCGCCTGGCCGCGGTCGTCGGCTCCGGCGCCGGCGTCGTGCGGCTGTGGAACCTGACGAACGACAGCGAAAACGGCGGCGCCGTCGCGGCCGAGAACGCCGGGGCCTTCCGCGGGCACACGACCTTCCGCAGCGGTTCGACGGCCGGCGCCCTCACCGACGGCGCCACCTGCGTGCGGTTCGCCCCCGACGGCCCCTGGGGCGCCGGCCGGGTGGTCAGCGGCGGCGCTGAGGGGCGGGTCCTCCTCTGGAACGCCGCGGACGTCCGCCGCGAAACCGGCCTCCCCCCCCGCGACCTCCGCGGTCGCCCGGGAGCGCCGCCGCGCTCCCCGCGGGAGATCGAGACGCTCGCCGTCTGGGCGCATCACGACGGCGACCGCGGCCTGCCGGTGCGGGCGCTGGACGTGTTGAAGGCCCCGGACCCGACCGCCGCGGAGGGCGGCGTGGCCCTGCTGGTCGCCAGCGCCGGCGACGACGCCCGCGTGCGGCTGTGGCGGACCGACGGCTCCGTCGTCGGCGACGGGTCGAACGGGAACGGGGGCGGGAACGCCGCGAGTCGGGCCGCCGCCAGCCGGGCCGCCGCGGGCGTCGCCGGGCTGTTCACCCCGCTGGTCTGGGACGAATCGAACGCCACGGACCCCGCCGGCCGGTTGGCCCGGCAGTCGCCGGCGACGCTGGACTTCGCCCTCCCGCCCTCCGCGGTGGCGCTGACCGCGATCCCCGGCGGGTACGCCCTGCTGGCCGTCGGTCCCGGCGGGGAGGCCGACCGGCTGACGGACGTGACCCTCGCCCCCGTGGCCGTCGCCGCGGACGACTCCGCCGGCGGCGCGGGGTCCGGCGCCGGGGCCGGCGCCCGCGGGGCGCTGCTGGACCTCAAACAGCCGATCACCGCCCTCCGCACCGCCCCCGGCCGCCCGGGCGCGGTGGCGGCGGCGAGCGCCGGCGGGGCGATTCGCGTCGTGACCGGCGCCGGCCGCGTCGGCCGCTACGAGGAAGGCACGTTGCAATCCTCCCGCGACACCTACGCCGCCCTCAGCGCCGCCGGGCTGGGCCGGGGCGGCGTCGGGGCCGGCTCCGGCCGGCGCCTGGCGGCGACGACCTCCGCCGGCGCCGTGCTGCTGTGGGACGTGCCCCGCCGCGGACTGGTGCGCCGCTTCGCCCCGGCCCGGGAACTGGTGACCGCCAGCCGCCGGGCCCCGCTGCCGGCCGTCGCCGCCGCGGTGGCCGAGGTCGACGCCGACCTCGCCGCCCAGATGACCGACGAACTGGGCGAATCGATTCAGGCCGGCTCCGTGGTGCTGGCCTACGCCGCCGGCGACCGCACCGTGGCGGTGCTGCACTGGCCGCAGGACGGCCCGCCGGCGCCGATCCGCCGCATCCGCCTCGACGCCGCCCCCACGGCGCTGGGCTTCACCGGGGACGTCTCGGCGCTGGTGATCGGTAGCGAGGACGGCCGCCTCTGGGCCGCCGACCCCTTCCTCCTCGAAGACGCCCAGGACGTTCCCCCGCAGGAACGCCCCAGGAACCCGACCGGCCCCGCCCGGCTGCTGGGCGACACCGGCGAGCGGCAGGTCCCCCCGCTGGTCGTGAAACCGCTGCCCGGCGCCGCAGCGCTGGTCGGCAACAAACGGCTGTTCCAGATCGACCTAACCGGCCTGGACCTCGCCGCCCTCCCCACCGGCGAAGCGGCCGGCGATGAGAAGGGCGGGGCGAAGAACGCCGAGCCGGCCCCGCTGGCGATCGGGCTGCGGTACGGCGTGGAGAACCCGATCGTCACCCAGACGGCCGTCTGGCCGGCCGGGGCGTTCGGGGCCGCGGCGGGCTTCGCGGTGGTGGAGCAGACCGGCAAGGACACGCGGGACCTGGTGATCTTCCGGGCCGATCAGCCCAACCCGTTGGCCCGGTTGCCGCTGGGCTCCCGGGCGTTCGCCGTCGCCGCCGCCCCGAACGCCCTGCGACCGCGACTGGCCGTGACGGTGGGAACCGGGACGGACGCCGTCGTGCGGGTGCTGGAAGTCGACGCGAACGGCACGCCGCGGTCGCTCGCCTCGCTGCCGGCGCAGGTCGCGGGCGGGGCGGTGTCGGCGGCGGCGTTCAGCGCCGACGGCGGCGTGCTGCTGCTCTCCACCCCCGCCGGCGTGGCGATCTGGGACCCGACCAAGGACGCCCCGGAGGACGGCCGCCTGGGCGGCGGGGCCGGCGAGACGACCCTCGCCTTCGACCCCGCCGGCGACTTCCTGCTGGCCGGCGACGCCAGCGGCGCGTTCCAACTGCTCGCCGCCGAACCGGACCGCTCCGGCGGCGAGGGGGCGAGCGGCGACCTGCCGGCGCTGCTCAAACGCTCCGTCCCCGCCGTGGGGACCGACGCGGACGGCAACCCGCAGGACGCCCACGCCGTCGCCCGGCCGGCGATCACGGCGGTGGCGATCGGCGGAACGGCGGCCGACCCGCCGGAGGCCGTTCGCACCCTGCTGGTCGCCGCCGGCCGGCGGGCCTGGCTCTACGAGTACGACCCCACCGCCGACGCCCTCGTCCCCGCGGCCGGCGAAGCGCCGGCCGACGGGGCCGCCGGCCAACAGGCCGGCGCCGCCCTCACCGCCCCGCGGGGCCTGGGCGGCGAGTTGGCGGCCCACGCGGCGCCGATCACCGCGGCGGCGTTCGTCCCCGGGCCGGAGGGGCAGCGTTGGGCCCTCACCGCCGACGCCGACGGCGCCGTGCGGCTGTGGGACGTGAACGCCCCCGACCGGGCGCTGGCGGAGGCGGTCGCGGAGATCGGCGGGGCGGGCGTCGGCGTGAACGACCTCGCCGTGCCCGCCGTCGGCCTGCTGACGACGCTCTCCGACGACGGCGCCGCCTTGGAGAACCCCGCCCCGACCGACCGTCGGTTGGTCGTCGCCGCCGCGACGGACGCCGGCCCCTTCGTCTGGGTCTTCGCCCCGCCGGGCGCTGAGGGGGACAACGCCGAGGGCGGGAAGAACGGCACCTGGACCTCGCTGCGGGTGGCTCTCCGCGGCCGCGGCGGAGCGGCCCGCGGGGTCGCCTTCGCCCCGGATCGGCCGGACCGGCTGATCTCCGCGGGGGCGGACGGGGCGGCTCAGATCTGGGACTGGAACGGCTCGGCGGTGGGCTGGGACCCGATCCCGGGTCCGGAGATCGCCGACGCCGGCTGGGAGGTCTCCGAGAGCCTGCTCGCGCTGGACCGCCCGTCCTCCGGGAACGTGGCGTCTCGGAACGGGGGCGACGGCCACGAGGGCGGCCTGACCGCGGTGGCGATCGCCCCGGACGGCTCCGCCGTGCTAACCGGCGGCGAGGACGGCCGCGTGCTGAAGTGGACCGCCCCCCCCGCCCCCGGCGCCCGCGTCGCCACCGGGCGGTGAGGACGACGCCCTACCCCCCTCGCCCCCTTTTGGGGGAGAGGGGCCGGGGGTGAGGGGGCAGTGACTCCCGCCTGCCGTTAGCGGCCCGCCAGCTCATCCGTTAGCCGACGTCTCACCGCAAAGAGCGGAAGCGTGCGAACCGCGCCTCACCCTCACCCCCGGCCCCTCTCCCATAAGGGAGAGCGGGGAACGCGTCACGGCCGGCGGTCGCGTTCCAGGGCGTCGAGGCGGGCGTTGGCGGCGGGGTGGCCGCCGACGGCGTGGGTCCGCATCTCCCCGGCCAATGTGTGCACCTCGCCCCGCACGTCCTGCAACGCGGCGGCGTGATCGGCGGCCCGGTCGTGGGCCTCGGTCCGAATGCGGGCCGCCTCCGCCTTCAGCGGGTCCAGCGCCAAGGCCCCCAGCCCGGCCAGCACGGTCGCGGCGAGCCCCCCGGCCGTCAGCACCGCCGGCCAGTCGGTGCGGCCCAGACGCCGCACCTCGCTCCCCAGCGAGCGGACCTCCGCCCCCAGCCCCCGCACCTCCCCCCGCAGCGCCGCCACCTCCGCCAGCAACGGCCCCGACCCGACCGGCGACTGACGGACGAACGCCGGCGGGCCGGCGGGCGGGTCCGGGGAGGACGGATTGGAAAACGACTCGGACAACGACGGGGCGGCCATGGCAGCGGGGCTCAGTGGGTGTTCGTGTGAACAGTGAAGAGCCCGGATCGTCCCACGCCGCGGCGGGGCCTCAAGAGCGGTTCGCCCGCTGTGCGGAGGACGGGGGGAAATGTTTGAGAACGGGCCGCGGGGCGTTTTGGGCGGCCCTGGAGGGTTCCCGGTCGGCTCCGCGGTTTCGAGCGATTGCTTGCGGCTTCGCGGGGCCGGAAAGCGTTCGTCACCCGCGAAACCGCAAGCGGCGGGCGCCTCACCGCAGAGAGCGGGGGCGTGCGAACCGTGCGCTTACCCTCACCCCCGGCCCCTCTCCCTCAAGGGAGAGGGGGGAACGGGAGCCGCGTCACCGCTCCGCCCCGCCGCGTTCCAGCACGAACAGCACGCTGTCGGCCCGCAGGTTCGGCCAGACGAGCCGGTCGGCGGCCCGGCCGGCCCGGATGGGTTGCTCGGCGGCGATCGTCACGCCGAGGTCGTCGGCCAAATCGCGCATGTCCCGCAGCGTCATCACGTGGAGATTCGGCGTGTCGTACCAGGCGTGCGGCAGGGCGTTGGTGACGGGGGCCCGGCCGCCGAACAGCAACTGGGCCCGCACCCGCCAGTGACCGAAGTTCGGCACCACGATCACCGCCCGCGGGGCGATCCGCAGCATCTCCTGCAGCACCCGGTGCGGCTGCTTGACCTGCTGGAGCGTCTGGGAGAGCACCGCCACGTCGAACCCGCCGTCCGGCAGGTCCGGCAGGCCGTCGTCCAGGTCCAGCCGCAACACCGGCACCCGACGGCCGACGGCCTCGGTGAAGGCGTCTTCGTTCAGTTCCACGCCGACCACCCGGCAACCGGCGCCGTCGCGGAGGTTCGCCAGCAATCGCCCGTCCCCGCAACCGAGGTCCAGCACCCGACTGCCAGGCGCGATCTGCTGCGAGATCAGCCGGTCCGTCAGTTCGACGGCGGGATCCGGCGGGGCGAACCGGCGACGCATTGCGAGGGCGGAAGGGGGAGGGCGGAAGGGGGAAGGTGCGAGGCGGGGGAGCGACCGCCCCGGTTCGCCGTCGCCGTTAGGCGGCGCGTCCGGGCGACGTTCGCCCTCTCATCATCGCCCGCCAGGCGACGCCCGCCAGCAACCAGCCGCCCACGATCGCCGCGGCGACCGGCGTGACGAACCACGCCAGACTCGCACACCCGACCAGCCCGACCCACGCGATCGCCCGCGGATAGCGGCGCTGCTCGGCCGGCAGCCGCAGCGCGGCGGCGTTCGTCAGGCCGTAGTACAGCAGCACGGCACAGGCGGAGACGCTCCAGGCCAGTTTCACGCTCCCGCACGCCGCCCCCGCCGCGACGGCCAACCCCACCGCCCACACGGCCCTGCGGGGAGAATCGTTCGACACGGCGGCGAACCACGGCGGCATCTCCCCCCGCCGAGCCATCGCCAACAGCACCCGGGACAGGCCGAGGAGGAGATTGAGCAGCGACCCGCCGAGGGCCGCAAACGCCCCGGCGGTGACGAGGGCGGGGCCCAGGGCGCCGTCTTCCGGGGCGACCCGCCGGACCAGTTCTGCGAGGGGACCGCCCACCGCCGGCGCCGAGCCGAGCGGCACGAGCTGAAGCAGATGGTCCGTTCCCCACGCGACCAGCACGTACAGCACGGCCGTCACCCCGATCGTGATCATCACGGCCTTCGGGATGCTGCGGGTCGGGTCTTTCACCTCCTCGCCCAGCGTCGCCAGCCGGCCATACCCGGCGAAAGCGACGAACATCAACGCGGCGGCCTCGAGAAAGCCGCGGAGCGTCGGGCGAACCTGTAACAGGTCGGAGGGCGCCGTCGATCGGCCCCGTGACGCTTCCAGCAGAAAGTACAACAGCCCCGTCGCCGCGACGGTCACCAACGCCGCGTTCCCCCAGTTCGACCGCCGCAGCCCGCCCGCGACGAACGCCGTCATCGCCAGGACGAACAGGGCGGCGCCCGTTCCGACCCACCAGTCGCCCGCCCCCGGCACGAACGCCAGCAGGTAGCCGACAAGCCCCACCGCGGCGGTCGCGGCGCTGGCCCCCTTCGCCCCGAGGAACAGCCAGCCGGCGAGAAACCCCGGCCAGCCGCGGTAACCCAGCAGGCGGTGGCCGTACTCGTAGGTGCCGCCGCTGACCGGGTGGGCCGCGGCGAGTTGGGCGCTGCTCAGGGCGTTGCAGAGCGCCAGCGCCGCCGCGGCGAGCGTCGCCGGCACCACCGCCGGCCCGGCGACGTCGGCGGCCAGCGCCACCCCGACGAACACCCCGGTCCCCAGCATCGAGCCGAGCCCCAACAGCACCGCCCCCGGCACGCCGACGGTGCGGGACAGTCGGGGAGCTTCAATGCTCAAGAAATCAAGAACCAAAAAGGGACGGCAAGCGGGGCGAACTCAATTTGGTTCTTGATTTCTTGGTCTTGGAGCTTCCCCTACGCCGCCTCAATCAGCTCCGGCCCGTCGTGCGCCGGGCTGTTCACCGCGGTCGACACGGGCCGCGCCTGCAATGCCTCGCCGCCGCGGGCTTGGGCTTCGCGGAGCAGCTTGGCTACGCCGTTGGGGTCGGTCAGGTCCGGGTCGAGCCAGGCGGCGTAGAGGTCCGGCGGGACGATCAGCGGGCTGCGACCGTGCACCGGGGCGACGGCGGGGTAGGCCTCGCCGGTGAGCAGGGTGAAGGTCTCGACGGGCTCGGCGCCGCCCTTCTCCCAGCGTTCCCACAGGCCGGCGAAGCCGAAGGGGGCGTCGCTGTCGGGGGAGAAGTAGTGCGGCACCTTGGCGGAGCCGTCCTCCGGCTTCGACCATTCGTAGAAGCCGCTGGCCGGGACGAGGCAGCGGCGCTGGGCGTAGGCGCTGCGGAAGCTGGGCTTGGTCGCGGCGGTCTCGCTGCGGGCGTTGATCAGCCGGCTGCCGATCGACTTGTCCTTCGCCCAACTGGGGATCAGCCCCCAGCGGAGGACGTCGCAGGTGCGCTCGTCGTGTTCTCCGGCGACCCGCACCACCGGGACCGGCTGGGTGGGGGCGACGTTGTAGCGCGCCTCCCAGTCCGCCAGCGGGGGCGCGCCGGCCAGTTCCGGGGGGAGGTCGAACTGCCGGACGATCTCCGCCGGCGGGTTGAGTAAAACGAATCGTCCGCACATGGCGGGAGTGTAGCGGCGTCGGAACGCGGAGGCCCGGCCGGCCACGGTTCTCCCCTCTCCCCCTTTTGGGGGAGAGGGGTCGGGGGTGAGGGGGGAGCGACGCCCGAGTGCCGTTCACCGTCCGCCTGCTCGCCCGTCGACCGGTTCGTCACTGCGGAGACCGGGTGCGTGTGAACCGTGCGTCACCCTCACCCCCGGCCCCTCTCCCTCAAGGGAGAGGGGGGAAAGAGCGTCGGGTCGCCGTCCGGTTCAGTCGCGGGCGGCGTTGTGTTTGCGTCGTCACGTCGGACGATCAGCACGCATGTCCGCCGTCGCAACCCGCCGTCCCGCGCTGCTGCCGGTCCGTCGCCGCGAAGACCTCGTCGTCCGCGAGCAGTACTTCCGCGGGGAACGCCGCTGGGTCGTCAAGGACCCGCTGGCCCGCACCTATTCCCACCTGCGGGACGAGGAGTTCGCCGTGCTCTCCCGGCTGGACGGGACCGCCACCGCAGACGGCCTGCGGGCGGCGTTCGCCCGGCTGTTCCCGGGGCGGGAGCTGACCGGGCCGGTCCTCGCCGGGTTCCTCGCGGAGCTCCGGGCCGGCGGGCTGGTCACGGCGCCGACGGGCGGCGTGGCGAGGGCCCCGCGGGCGAGGTGGTGGAAGCGCGTCGCCCGCTGGCCGGCGTCGCTGCTGGCGATCCGGTTCCGGGGCGTCGACCCGACGGCGTTGCTGGTTCCGCTGGAACGCCTTGTCCGGCCGCTGTTCTCCACGCCGGCGCTGCTGGCGGCCGCGGCACTGGTCCTCAGCGCCGCGGGGCTGTTTCTGCTGAACGCTGACGCGATCCTCGCCGCCCTGCCGGACGTGGGGGCGTTCCTGTCGGCGGACAACCTCATCTGGCTGCTGGTCGTGATGGGGGCGATGAAGGTCCTCCACGAACTCGGCCACGGGCTGACCTGCACGCACTTCGGCGGGGAGTGCCGGGAGCTGGGGGTGATGATCCTCGTGCTCGCCCCCTGCCTGTACTGCGACATCTCCGACGCCTGGCTGCTGTCCGACCGCCGCAAGCGGATCGCCACGGTGGCCGCGGGGGTGACGGTGGAGGTCGTCCTCGCCTCGGCGGCCCTCTGGTTGTGGTGGCTGGCGGAGCCGGGGCTGTTCCGCACGCTGTGCCTCAACGTCGCGGTGGTGGGGTCGGTCAGCACCGTGCTGTTCAACGGCAACCCGCTGCTGCGGTACGACGGCTACTTCGTGCTGGCCGATCTGCTGGAGGTTCCGAACCTCTCCGAGGAGGCCAAGAAGGCCTGGCGGGAGGCGATCGCCCGCTGGTTCCGCGGCCAACCCCGCCCCGGCCGGTACGCAGCCTCCCCCCCAGTTCGGGAAGGCGGGCCGTCGCCGCTAGGCGGCGCGCCCTCCGCGACGACATTGCTCTCCGAGGAGGGCGAAGAGCCCGCCCGGCGGCGCTGGCTGCTGGCCTACGGGGCGGCGGCGGCGGTCTATCGGGTGTTCCTCACCGCGGCGATCGCCTGGCTGCTGTTCACGATCCTCACCCCGCTGGGCCTGCGCCCGCTGGCCGAGGCGATGGCCGTCGCCGCGGCGCTGGGGCTGGTCGGAACCCCGCTGCTGGCCGTCGCCCGGGGCTTGGGGGAGAGCGTCCGCGGCGGGCTGGACCTCGCCGGCGGCTGGCGGGGGGCGAAGGGAACCGACCTCGCCCCGACCCGCCCGCCGATCCGCCCGACCCGCGTGCTGGCCGCGGCGCTGGCGCTGGCGGGGCTGGTGGGGGTGATCGGTTTCCTGCCGCTGCCCGAAACCGTCGAGGCCCCCGCGGCCCTCCGCCCGGCGGACGCGGTCCGGGTGTTCGCCGTCACCGGCGGGACGCTGATTCACGCCCTCCCCCCCGGCGCCGCGGTCGAGGCGGGCGAGCCGGTGGCGGTGTTGGAGGACCTCGAACTGGACCGCCAACTCGCCGAGCTGCGCGGCCGGCTGGAGATGATCCGCCTCCGCCGCGACCTGCTCGCCGCCCGCCGGTTGGAGGACCCCACCGCCGCCGCCGGGCTGTCGGGGCTGGACCGGCAGGCGGCGTCGCTGGCCGCCCAGCTGCGACGCCGGGAGGAGGACCGGGAACGCCTGACGCTGCGGGCCCCGCTCGCCGGCACGGTCGTCCCCCCCCCGCTCACCCCCGCGCCGCCCGCCTCCTCCGGCTGGGGGGCCGACGACCCCGGCGCCGCCTTGCCCGCCTGGACCGGCGACCCGCTGGACCCCGCCAACCGCGGCGCCCTCCTCGCCCCGGGCACGCTCGTCGCCCTGATCGCCCCCGTCGACCCCTTCGGCCCGCCGGCGGGGTTCGACGGGAAGGAGGGGGCGATTGCGACCGCTCCCGTGCCGGCGGAGGCCCGGTTGGTGGTGCCGGAGGCGGCCGTGCAGCGGGTGCGGGTCGGCCAGCGGGTGCGGTTGAAGTTCGCCCAGCGCCCCGGCGCCGTGCTGACCGGCGAGGTGACGGAGGTGGCCGCGGAGGCGCTGCGGAGCGTCCCGCGGGAGCTGGCCGGCACGGCGGTGGCCCTCGCCGCCGGCCCCGCCGCCGCTGCCGACGGCCTGGACCCCGCCGACCCCTCCGCCGCCCGCCCGGCGGAAACGAGCTACGAGGTCCGCGTCGCCCTGGACGGCCAAACGGGGAACGGGGCCGCTCCCGCCGCCGGTCTGCTCAGCCGCGGCGTCGGCACCGCCAAGATCCGCGTCGCCGCCCGCCCCCTGCTGGTCCGGGCCTGGGAAGCCCTGCGCCGGACATTCCGATTCGATCTGGGCTGAGCGGAACGGGCGTCTCGTCCCCCCTCGCCCTCAAGGGAGAGGGGAGCAAGAGGCCCTCACCCCAGAAACGCGTTGACGATGCGGCCCAGCCGGGGCAGTTCTTCTTCAATCAGGAAGGCGTCGTGGCCGTAGGGGCTGGCGAGTTCGGCGAAGGTGGCGTCGCCGCCGGCGGCCAGCAGCGCCCGGACCACCTCCCGGCTGCCGGCCGTGGGGAACAGCCAGTCGGTCGTGTAGCTGAGGATCAGGAACCGCGCCTTTGCCCGGGCCAGCGCGTCCTTCAGCGAGCCGCGGCCGCGGGCCAGATCGAAATGGTCCATCGCCCGCGTCAGGTACAGCAGGCTGTTGGCGTCGAATCGCTGCGTGAACCGTCGGCCCTGGTAGTCCAGATAGCTTTCGATCTGGAACTGCACCTCCTCGGCGATGTCGTGCTTGAAGCCGACCGAGTCGGCGGCGCCCTCCCCGCCGGCGCCGCCCTTCCTGCCGGACGCTTTGCCGCGGCGTTCGCCCTGCAACCGGCGGCCGAACTTCCGTTCGATGCTGGCCTCGGACAGATAGGTGATGTGGGCCAGCATGCGGGCCAGCGCCAGGCCGGCGTCCGGGCCGGGTTCGCCGCGTTCGACCGCCGCGTGGTAGTCCCCGCCGCGGAAGTGCGGGTCCGTCAGGATCGCCCGCCGCCCAACGGCGTTGAAGCCGATCCCCTGCGGCCCCAGCGAGGCGGCGCTGGCGATCACGATCGCCGCGTCCACCCGGTCGGGGAACCGCACCGCCCATTCGAGGGCCTGCATGCCGCCCAGGCTCCCGCCGATGACGGCCTTCAGGCGCTCGATGCCGAACGTCTCGCGGACCAGTTCGGCGTGGACCTCGACGATGTCCCCCAGCGTGACGAACGGGAACCGCAGCCCCCAGCGTTCCCCGGCGTCGCCCTCTCCGGAACCGGGGCGGACGCTGCCGGGCCCGGTGGTGCCGCTGCACCCGCCGAGCACGTTGGCGCAGATGACGAAGTGCCGGTCGGTGTCGAGGCCGGGCGGTTCGGCGTTCGGTTCCGAGGAGTTCGAGCCGGGGCCGACGAAGCCGTCCCACCAGCCGGGTTTTTTGTCGTCGGGGGAGAGCCGGCCGGCGACGTGGGCGTCGCCGGTGAGGGCGTGGCAGATGAAGACGGCGTTGTCTTTGGCGGCGTTAAGTCGGCCGTGCGTCTGATAGGCGACGGTGACGGGGCCGAGGTCCACGCCGCCCTCGGTCCGCAGCGGGCGTTTGTCAAACAGCGTCGCCGTCCGCACGACGGCGAGCCCCAACGAGGCCGCGTCCGGTCCCGAGGCGGCCGGGTCCGGGGCGGCCGGATCGCGGGGGTCGTCGTCGGCGAGGCGGGGCGGTTGGGAGAGGAGGGCGGACACGTGCACAGGGTACCCGCTGCGGGCGGGCGGGCCGAACCTTGGGGGGAGAACGGGGGTCGGTCATCTTGCCGCCCCGCGGATCGCGGTTTACGGTACGCCCTCCCCGCGGCGCCCGCCGCGGCGGAGTCGATCGCCGCCCGCCGCGTCCGCCCCAGCGGCCGCCGGTCCGAGTCCCCGGCGATCCGTTCCCCGATGGTGTAACGGTAGCACCACAGATTTTGGTTCTGTTAGTCCAGGTTCGAATCCTGGTCGGGGATTTAATGGGACTTGCACGGAGCGGCGCCCGGCGGCGCCGACCGGCAAATCGCTCCGCTGCGTAGGCATTTTCTCGCCGACGCGTCCTTTCGTGCTGCTCGACGCCGCTCCGTGCTGCGCCGGTTTCTGCGCCACGAATGCGCCGCTTTCTGCGCCGCGTTCGTCCCCGTCCCGCCCGCCGGCGGGGTCGCTGGCCCGGTCGAAGTCGGCGTCGGTGACCCGAAGGTAGTGCTCCCGGGCGACCGCCTGACTGTTCCCGATCCAGGCGCAGACGACGTGCTCCGGGTGGGAGGCGGCTAGTTCCGTCTGCCGGGTGGCCCGCATGTTCTGGAACGGCTTGGGCCACGGGGTGAGTCCAGCCCGCTTCACGATCCGCAGGAACGTCGTCCGCAGGTTCGCCGCCCGGTCCCGGGAGTGGGTCACGACGTACGAGCAGTCCGGGGCCGCCTCGCGTCGGGCGGCCTTCAGGTGTTCCCGCAGCTCCGGGAACAGCGGGATCGTGCGTTTCGCTCGGCCCTCGTGGTGCTCGGTCTTCGGGGAGTGCACCGTCATCCGGTTCCGCTCCCAGTCCACGTCCTCCCACGTCAGCGGGAGCAGCTCGGAGACGCACCGCAGGCCCCCGAACCGGGCGAGGGCGACGATCAGCCGCCACTGGGCGTCCGGGCAGGCGGCGAGCACCCGCTCGGCCTCCCCGCGGGTGACGAAGTGGAACTTGTCGGGGTTGCCGCGGACCTGGGTCTTCTGACCCGCGAACGGGTTGCGGTCGATGAGTTCCTTGCGAACCGCGGCGTGGAACACCTGCTTCGCGCGGCCGACCCGCCGGGCGACGGTGTTGCGGCCGAGGGTCTCCGCGAGGCAAAGCCGGTAGTCGTCCGCGTCGCCGGGGGTGACCGACCGCAGCGGGCGGCCCGGACCAAAATACGCCTTCAGGTCGGTCGCGCAGCGGACGAGGTGCTGACGGGTCTGTTCCTTGAGGTCGGTGCGGGAGGCGGCGTAGGCGTCCGCGAACGCCCCCACGGTCGACGGCGCCCGGGCGACGACGAGGCCGGTCGCCGCCAGCTTGGCGTGCAGGCCGTCGTCGAGCCCGTCGACCCAGGCGGCGACCTCTTCGTCCGGCGGCTCGCCCGCCCGGACGGCCGCGTTCAGCCGCCCGACCATCTCCCGGACACGCTCGGCGGCCTCCCTCGAAACCTTCCCGAGCCGCACGGCTTTGCGGCGGCGGTCGAGGGCGGTGAACTGGACCCGGCGGCTGCCGCCGACGTCGGTGCTGAGGGAGGCCATCGGCGATCGTCCTGACGCGGCGGGCGGGCCGCCCGGGACTTCCGGACGACCCGCCGACCGTATCCCGGGACCGTTGCGGGCCGCCACCGCCCCGGCGGTCCCTCGGCCGACCTGGCGCCGTCGAACCCGCCCCGACGGTTACCGCGGCTTGTTCGGCGCCTTGCCGTCGCCGGCGACCGCCCGCTGGAAGTCAACATCGATCGTCCGCAGGTAGTGCTCGTTCGCGACGTCCTCGCTATTCCCGATCCACCCGCAGACGACGTGGCTCGGGAACTCGGCCGTCAACTCCGTCTGCCGGGTCGCCCGCATGTTGCAAAACGGCTTGGGCCACAGCTTCAGGTCGGCCCGGCGGGCGATCGCGGCGAGCGGCCCGCCCAACGCCCACGACGTCCCCTCGAAGCCCGACAACACGGAATCGTCCGGGGCGGGGTCGCCTGCCTCCTGCCGGAGGGCGCTTAGGTGAAGACGCAATTCCGGGAACAACGGCGTCACCCGCATCCCCTTTCCCTGATGCGCGGTCTTTGAGGAGATGACGGTCAGCCGTCCGGCGTCGACGTCGACGTGCCGCCATTGGAGCGGGCGCAGCTCAGAAGGGCACCGCAGCCCGCCGAACCGCGCCAGGGCCACGACCGCCCGCCATGGGGCGTTCGGGCAGGCGGCGATCAAGGCCTCGGCCTCCTCCCGGGTGACGAAGTGGAACTTGTCGGGGTTGCCCGTCACCTGGCACTTTTGGCCCTCGAACGGGTTGCGGTCCAGCAGGCGGCCGCGGACGGCGGCGGCGAAGATCTGTTTGGCCCGCCCGACCCGGCGCCGAACCGTGTTCTCCGCCACGCCCCGAGCGAGTTGAGTTCGGCGGTACTCGTCGGCGTGGGCGGGGGTGACGTCTCGCAGCGGCGTCCGGTCCCCGAGGACAGCCGCGAGGTCGGCGGCGGCCCGTGCCAGATGGTTCCGGGTCGCCGGAGACACGTCCGTCCGCGAGGCGACGTACTCCCGGGCGAAGTCGCCGACCGTCGCGTGCCGCCGGCGGGCGACGAGTCCCACGGCGGCCAGGCGTCCGTGCAGCACGTCGCCCAACCCGGCGACCCATCGGGCGGTGTGGTCGTCGGGAGCGTGCCCGGCCAACTGCGCGGCGGCGAGGCGTTCGATCATGCCCCGCACCTGTTCGGCGGTCTTCTTGGAGACCTTTCCGAGGCGGACGGCGCGGCGGCGGCCGTCGCGGTCGACGAACTGAATGCGGCGGCGTCCGCCGGGATCTTCGGTGAGAGAGGCCATGGGAGCAGGGGAGCGAGCGTGGGAAAGCGTGGGAACGAGGAGTCGGGCGTCGCGGCGGACAAGGTCAGTCGTCGCCCGCCGCGGCCTCCTCCCGGCCCGCGGCCCAAGCCTCCAGCGCGGCCGGCCGGTATCGGACGCACCGCCCCACCATCACGCGGGGCAGGTTCCCGTGCGGGACAGTCACGTCGCGGAGCTTGCGCTCGCTGATCCCGAGGACGTCGGCCGCCTCGCGGGGGGTGAGCAGCACGCGGAACGGGTCGTTCGATTCGACGGGCGGGAACGGCGAAAGCATCGGACTGATCTCGGCGGGAAGGAACGCGGCGCCGGCCGGTCCGGGACGACGCCCCGCAACTCCCGGCCGACTGATGCCGGATCTTGCCGGGAACGCGCTGTCCGCCTGTGATCATCGAACGTTGTTTTCAGCGACCCGGTTTGGGTATGGCGGGACGAGCGTTCGAGCCGACGTCGTTTCGCCCCGGCGTCGATACCGTTTGCACATCGGTTCTCAGAAGCCAGCCGTTACCCCTCACGGGACGGCAGCTCGGGGCGGGATCGAAAGCGGCGTCGTTCGCCCTCGGGCTCACGGCGATGCCAAGGGATCCGCCCCTCTTCGGAGGCTTTACGAACTCTTCCCAAGAAGGCCTCCAACTCTCCGCTCGTCTCCCAGCGTTTGTAGCGGCGGGCGAGCGTGTTCCACAGTCCGTCGTGAGGCGCGAAGGATCGCCACGACTCTTCGTCCTTCTCGTGCTCTTTGTCGTTCTGATGAAGCATCCAGAAGATGGCGTTGACGAACTCTCGGTCGTATTTCCCGGGGCGGCCCTGGGAATGCAGGAGCGGACGAACCGCGGTCCACTCCTCGTCCGTCAACTTCGGCGGCCAAGAGGGACCGTGGGGCTTTTCGTCATCGGGCATATTGACCTCTCGTACAGCATGCGGTCTTGTCCTCCCGGCGACAGTTTGTCCACAGCGTTGCCGGTCGTGGCGGGACATTGTCCACAGGCGGGGACGAGACTTCCACGATTGTCCACGGCGTGAGGGCTTCGCGATCGCTGCCGTGTCTGTCAGAGAGGCGAAGTCGAGGGTTCGCCAAAATCCGCGCACTCCGCCGCCAGCGGTGCCCTGGCCGGCCGTTAGGCCGGCGGGTCCGGTTCCCGGTCCTCAGGCCGGGCAGCCTCTGACGAGGCGTCGTTCGACGTCGGCGACTCGAGGGCGCAAGGGTCGTTTTTCTCCTGGGCACCCCGGGTCGCGGCTTGACGGAGCCCGGATTCAGTTATGAAGGAGAAAACACAATCTCGCGGCGCCGCTGGCGAAGCGGCTGGTTCGCCCCGGAGGCGTCCCTGCCCCCTACCCGGGGTTTGGCTACCCCGGCAGCCGGACCTCCTCCCGCGTATAGGGGAGTCGCCCGCCCGGCCCGCCGCCCGCCCCCGGCCCGTGACGGGTCCATGTCGTCGCCGGCCCTGACCGCGATCGCGAGGCGGGGCATCGGGTTTTTCCGCAGGGCGGCCTCCGGGGGAGGACTCGCCGAACGCGGCGACCGCGTCGGGGGACGCGTGACGGGCCGAGCTTCGCCGGCCGACGTCGAGACCCCGCCGGCCGCAACCGCGCCCGCCGGGGCCGCCGACGGCGTCCGGATCTCTCCGCACCTCAGTCGGCCGTACCAGGTTGGTTCAGGACCGTTGTTCGCGTGCGGGTGCGAACGTCGTTTTCGGCGGGGCCGAGGGCAGGGGCCGAGAATTAACCCGGCCGTAGCAGGTCGTCGTTCAGCGTGACGTACCGGTCTCCCGCTTGGTTCGTAATCTCGATGACTTTCTTACGGTCTACGCAGAGGTAGTTCTCGTCGAAGAGGTCCTTGAGGTTCGAGAAATACGTCCTGACTGTGTTCCACGTCGGCGGGTTCGCCCGGTCGAACGCGACGGCCTCTCGTACGGCGTCTTCGTGGAGTACTTTGTGGCTCGACGACGAGAACGCCTGCAACAGTTTTCGATATCGATCGGGAAGGGCGAAGGTGACGCCTCGAAACGTCGCTTTTCCCGGAGGGCCGAACGTCCACTCATCCTTCGACGGAACGGCTGCGGCAGACAGGCCGTCTCCGGAAGGCGTCTGCCCCGTTGCGGCTGCCTTCGGGACGACCTCGAATTCCACGGAGAAGTCGATCAGAAACCCAGACGTGCTTCTGAGTCTGTAAGACCTCGGAAGCCGGCGATTCTCGTCGGTGGAGATTTTTTTTATGACTAGGTCGTAGAGGGGCCGAACGTCCTCTTGCCGGAACCGGGTGATCAGGCACTGTTCTTCCTTTGCCCCTCTCAGTGACGGCTGCAGAGCGGCAGGACCGATCACCGTCCGCTCGACGCGGCACCAGTCGAGGCCGCGGCGGTAGAGCTCGACGACGGGATAGTCCAATGCGTTACGTACGACTTCGGCGCCGGTCCATCCTCGCGGGTCAAACTGGATGGTCTCATCCGCACCCGGACTTGGCGAAAGCGGCAGCTCACCCAGCACGGGGCGGAGCATGTCGGGCACTTGTCCGAGGGGAACCTGCCGGCCGTGGAACACCGGCCCAGGATCGGCCGCGTAACGGAAATGTTCTATCCCGCTCGGACGAAGGATTTCGAGCCGTTCAGACTCCTCCAGTCCCCACGGCCAAGAGATCGCCGGGAGGCCGATCGCCGGGTTTTCCTCGGGACCGGAACCGGTCGCCGCGAGCACCGCTGCGGCGACCTCGTCCTCGAGGAAGACGCCGCCGACCTCTGCGTTCCCCAGCGGAGGGATCGACCACCCTGTCTCGTCCGGTACGTTGAGCGCTTCCTGAAGATCGTCCGAGAAGCGGCCGGTCATGAGAAAGTGGGCGCCCCACTTCCACAGGCGTCGTCCGTCCCACCCTACCCACGGGCTGCGCATCAGGGCCTCACGCCCCCTTCGCTTCGAGACGTCGAGACCCAGCCCGGTCGCGCGCTTCGGAAGCAACTGAACGTCGAACCGTGCAGGCTCAATGCGGAAAGGGCAGGCCCGATTCTCGGGGACGACGGTAAGCAGAGTTCGGGTTCGCATAGCGGAGGCTGTTTTGTCGAGGCTCAAGACAGACGGCGTGAGCGTGCCCGCGAAGGCTTTGGTTCGCATTGCCCCCTCCCATGCTCCGTTGATCGTCCTCGTAGGCCCCGAACCTCGAAGGCATTGCGAAGTGCTCGAGGCGAAGTCGGCCTTGGCCGGGCGGGTGTCGTCTCCGGGGGAATCGGTTGACGGCTGGGGGGACGTAAGGTCGGACGAACGAGCCCGATCGCAGGCCCGACGAGACAGAAATCTTTGAGACCCGAGTTTCGGCCCTCGTCTCTCGGCGAACCACTAAAAGGGGTCTTGATTTGCGGCACTGTGGGGTGAGGCCGGCGACGCCGCCGGTCGCCTTCTCCATCTCCCGCACCTGGAGCCGTCCTATGCCCCGACTCCCCCTCCCGCCGCGGCTGGCCGCCGCGGCGGGGCAACTGCTGCTCGGCCTGTTGGCCGACCTCGCCGCGGTCGCCGCCGGCCGCACCGCGGCCCCGCCCGACCCGGCCTGCGAGCCGTCGCCGCGCGACGGTCGCTGAGCCTTTCCTCGTCCCGTCCCCCAATCCGGAAGTCCACCGCATGAGCCACATCGTCACCGTCGCCGCCAAGGCGACGGACCCCGCCGCCCTCGCGGCGGCCTGCGACCGGCTGAAATTGCCCCCGCCGCAGACCGAGACCGTCACCTTCTTCGATCGCAGCGTGCAGAGCGGCCTCGCGGTCCGCCCGCCCGGGTTCGTGTACCCGATCGTCTGCGACGTCGAGACCGGCGACCTGTACCACGACACGTACGAGGGCCGCTGGGGCGACGAGACGTTCGTCGGCCGGCTGCTCCAGGCGTACGCCGTCGAGGTCTCCAAGCTCCAGGCGAAGGCCCGCGGCCACCGCGTCGCCGAGACCGCCCTCGCCGACGGCAGCGTGAAGCTGACCGTCACCGCCGGGGCCGCGGGCTTCGGCGGGACGTCCCAATACCTCTCCGCCGGGGAGGCCGCCTGAGATGTCTCCCCGCATCGAGATCACCGTCACGCCGGCGGGCGAGACCTCCGTCGAGACGAAGGGCTTCGCCGGTCCCGCCTGCCGGGCGGCCAGCCAGCCGTACGAGGAGGCCCTCGGCGCCAAGACCGCCGAGACGCTGACGCCGGAGTACCACGCGGCCGCCCCGGTCGCCCAGACGGTCGAGCAGCGGGCCTGACCGCCCGCTGTTCGACCCCCGTTCTTTCCCAACTCACCACCCACACCGAGGAGACGCCCATGCCGCGTCGACCGCGGGGCCCCGCCCCGCCCGAACCTGATGACGAACCGACCCCCGCGGCCCCGCCCCCCGGAATGGCCGCGAAGCTGGCGGAGCTGATCGCCGCCGCCTTCCCGGGCGTGCTGGCGGTCAGCCCCGAGCCGGAGGAGGTCCTCCGCGACCTCACTGGGCTGTGCCGGGAGCGGGGCTGGAACTTCGCCCCGTGGACCGCCGACGGCGGCGAGGACGGCCCCGCCGATCCGCTGGCCGCCATGAAGGCGCTGCCGCAATCCGGCGACGGGGAGACGCCCTCACTCCTCGCCATGGTGCACCCGCAGCGATACCTGAACAGCCCCGAGCTGCTGGCCGCGATGCGGTCAGCGTTGGCGGCGGGCAAAACCCGCCGCACGCATCTGATCCTGATCCAGCCGACCGGTGAACTGCCCCCGGAGTTGTCCCGGGACTTCGCCGTCCTGGACTGCCCGCTGCCGTCCCGGGAGGAACTGGAGGCCGTGGCGCGGGGCGTGGCGACGGAGGAGGGCGAGTTGCCCGACCCGCTCACGCCCGTCCTCGACGCCGCGGCGGGACTGACCCGCAGCGAAGCCGAGAACGCCTTCGCCCTCAGCCTCGTGCGGCACGGGCGGCTGGATCCCGATCCGCTGTGGGAGCTGAAGGCGAAGCAGCTCGCCGCGGGCGGGCCGCTGTCCCTGTCCCGCGGCGGCCCCGGCTTTGACGCCCTCGGCGGCATGGAGGCCCTGAAGACGTTCTGCCGGACCGCGCTGACGAACGGTTCGCCGCGGGCCGAGGCCAAGGGCGTGCTGCTGCTGGGCCCCGGCGGGGTCGGCAAGAGTTCCTTCGCCAAAGCCCTCGGGGCGGAGGTCGGTCGGCCCACCCTCACGCTGGACGTGGGGGCGCTGATGGCCGGACTCGTGGGAGCCACGGAGGAGAACACCCGCCGGGCGTTGGCGACGGTCGAGGCCATGGCGCCCTGCGCGCTCTTCGTCGACGAGGTGGAGCGGGCGCTGGCCGGCACCTCCGGCGGGGCCCAGGACTCGGGCGTGTCCTCCCGCCTGCTGGGCACGATGCTGAGTTGGCTGGCCGATCGGCCGGCGGGGGTGTTCGTCGTCTGCACCGCCAATGACACTTCGAAACTGCCCCCAGAATTGACCCGCAGCGGGCGGTTCGACGCCACGTTTTTCCTGGATCTGCCGGGCGAGGAGCAACGCCGCGGGATCTGGGAGACCTGCCGCGAGCGGTACGGCGTCGCCGCGGGCGAATCCACGCCCCCGGACGCCGGCTGGACCGGGGCGGAGATCGAATCCTGCTGCCGGCTGTCGGCCCTGCTGGGCGTGAGCCTGGCGGAGGCGGCGACGCACGTCGTGCCGGTGAGCGTCTCCGCAGCGGAGCCGCTGGCGAAGCTGCGGCGGTGGGCGAGCGGGCGGTGCCTCGACGCCGAGGCCGGCGGCGTGTTCCGCCCCGCCGGCGACCGCGGTGACGAGGCCCCCCGCCGGCGGACCAGCCGGCCCGGGAAGCAGAACTTCTCGCTCAACTGACCGCCGGCGCCGTCCGGCGCTTCATCTCTCACACGCCCCGGCCCCTTCGCCGGGGCGTTTTCATTTCCCTCCTCACGAGTTTCACCCATGACCCTGCTGATCAGCCCGCCGCGACGCGGGCGTAGACACGACCCCGATCTGCCCGACGCCGAGACCGATCACGGCGCCGCGGAGGTTACGATCCTCGACGAGGAGCGGGACCACCGGGAACAGGATCCGGCCGACCGACTCCGCCAGGACGCCGCGGCCGTGCGGCTGCACGTCTCCTGGCCCGGCCTGCGGCGGACGCTCTCCGCCGAGCAGAAGGACGAGGCGGCCAGCCCCTTCGACGCCGAGTCCGGCTCGCTGTCGGCCAGCAAGAAGCTGCTGGACACGAAACACCCGGCCCTGCGGGCCGCGGCGAAGGTCCGGCACGCGGCCGTCTCCCACTGGAAGTCAGCGTCGCTGCCGTATCCCGAGAACGGCGTCCGCCTGCTGCCCCGCAACGACCTGCCCGCCTTCGAGCGGCGGATGACGGAGCTTCAGGAAGAGTTGGCTGACGCCGCGGCCGAGGTGGACCGCTGCCGCGACGAACTCGTCTCCCAGGCCCGCCGCCGGCTGGGCGACCTGTTCGACCCGGCGGATTACCCGCCCAGTCTGGCCCCGCTGTTCGGCCTGTCCTGGGACCTGCCGGCGGTCGAGCCGCCCGAATTCCTCCGTCGCTTGTCGCCCCGCCTGTACCAGCAGGAATGCGACCGCGTGCGGCAGCGGTTCGAGCAGGCGGTCGAGTTGGCCGAGCAGGCGTTCGCCCAGGAGTTGGCCCAGTTGGTCGAGCACCTCCGCGAGCGCCTCACCGGCGGCGAGGGCGGCGGACCGCGGGTGTTCCGTGACTCCGCCGTGGAGAACCTCACGGAGTTCTTCCAGAGGTTCCGCCGGCTCAACGTCGGGGGCAACGAGGAGCTGGACGCCGTCGTCGCCGAGGCCGAGGGGCTGATGCGGGGCGTGGACCCGGTCGACCTGCGAGCCTCGACCGGCGTCGGCTGGCTCCAACAGCGGGTGCGGGAGGGCTTGGCCGGCGTGGCCGAGGCCCTCGACCCGCTCGTCGCCGACGCTCCCCGCCGCCGCGTGCTGCGGAACCCGCGATGAGCGGGGACACGCAGGAGCTGTTCGTCGGCCCGGATGGCACGGCCCGCGGGCTCTACGGCGAACTGATCGACGCCGGCGCCCTCGGCGCCGCGTCCGTCATGCGTGCCAGTCACGTCGAGCCCGCCGACGGCGGCGGGTGGACTGCAGACCTCTCTCCCAGCGGCGGGCCGGTCCTCGGGCCGTACCCGCTGCGGAGCGCCGCCCTCGCCGCCGAGGCCGACTGGCTCACCCGCAATAGGCTGACCCCGCCGGGCTGAGGGCCCGGCTCCATCTCTGTCTTCCCCCCAAGCGGCGGGTCGGCCCAGTGCCGGCCCGCCGCTTTTCCATTCCCACTTCAAGAACAGGAGCAATCCCATGCCCCAGCACGAATTGAACCGCCGCATCGCCGCCGTCACGGGCGAGCGCGTCGCGGACATCGCCCGGATGGGCTTCCAGATCGATGGCCCGCCGTCGTTCGCCCACTTCGACGACGACCTCGGCCCCATCGACTGGGACGAGCAGCAGGCCCGCCGCCGCAGCGACCTGGCCCGCTGCGGCCGCGGCAAGGTCGCCTTCCACTGAACCGAAGGCCGCGGCGCCCACGACCGGCGGCGGGTTCGAACCCCGCCGCCGGCCTTTTCACCTCATCCAAACCACTCCGAACACGAGAGGGCCCCATGCCCCCGCTCACCTTGCCCCGCCGGACGCTGCACGGTTTCCGGCTCGTCCTGCGAAAACACCTGAACCTGAAGGGCCGCGACGCCGGCCCGCCGATCCGTATTCACGCCGTCGAGGAGGGCGGAACCCGCCTCACCGCGATCGCCCCGGACGGCCGGGGCGTCAGCCTGCTCGTCCACGGCGACCGCCCGCCGGCGGACCTCGTCCTACCCTTCGACCTGTTGGCCGAGGCCGGCGCCGCCCGGAGCGGCGACGTCTCCCTCGCCGAAGCCGACGGCGGGAACGCCGTGGTGGCGAACTGGGACGAGAAGGGCGTGCCCCGCAGCGCCCGCGGCACGGTGGAGAAAGCCGAGCGCGACCGGGCGGCGGCGTTCGTCCCGCCGGCCGTGGAGGAGTGCCACGCCCCCGGTCCCGGCTTCGCCGACGTCCTGCGGCAGGTCGTCGCCGTGACGGACGCGGAGTCCACCCGCTACGCCTTGGGCTGCGTGCGGCTGGACCCGCTCGGCGGCCGGGTGGAGGCGACGGACAGCCATCATCTGCTCATCGCCCGCGGGTATTCCTTCCCGTGGGACGAGCCCGTCCTGTTGCCGGCGCCGCACGTCCTCGGCTGCTCCCAGTTGAAGGACACGGAGGTCCAAGTGGCGAGGAGGACGGACGGACCGAAGGTGCCGCTCGTCGTCCTGTCCGCGGGCGACCGGACGCTGTGGACGCCGGAGGCCCGCGACGCCCGGTTCCCGGACTTGGACCGCGTCGTGCCCGGCGGCGAGGGGAAGGCGAGCGTGACGCTGTCGGACGCCGACGCGGCGTTCCTGGCCGACCGGCTGGACCGCCTGCCGGGCACCGGCGACCACCGCCGCCCGGTCACGCTGGAGGTGCGGGACGGCGTGTTCCTCGTCCGGGCCGCCGAGGAGGGCGGGGAGCCGGTGGAACTGGCCACGGCGTCATCGAACGTCCGCGGCGCCGGGATCGCCGTCGCCGACCGGCGGTTCCTGGCCCGGGCCCTCGCCGCCGGCTGCTCCCGGATGGCGCTGCACGGGCCGGAGGAGCCGGTCCGGTGCGACGCGCCCGGGGACGGCGGGACGACCGTCGTCTTCGCCACGCTCGCCGGCGACCCCGTCCCCGCCGAGGGGGCCGTCCGGCTCGCCGCTGAGGCGGAGCCCTCTCCTGCCGCCCCGGCCCCCGCGACCGTCCCGTTCCGCTCCTCAAACCCCGCCCCCGAGATGCCCCGCCCCAAGCCCGACGCCCCCGCTGTGGATCCCGAAGCCCTCCTCGACCGGACCGCGGCCCTCGCCGCGACGCTGTCCGAGGCCGCTTCGCAGGCCCGCTCCCTCTCCGCGGACCTGCGGAAGCTGAAGAGGCGGGACCGGGCCGTCGCCAGTGCCCTCGACGGCCTCAAACGGCTCGGCGGCCTCGCCGCCTGACCAAGCCATTCCCTCACCCTCACCCATAGGAGGTTCGACCCATGCTGAAGCTGAACTGCGGCCTGAGCCGCAAGATCGGGCAGCCGGACTACGGCAGCCGCGGGGCGATGGTCCACCTGGAGGTGGAGCTCTCCGCCGAACTGCTGAAGGACCCGGAGAAGCTCCGGCGGCAGATCCGCGGCTGCTTCGGGGTGGTCCGCCGGGCCGTCGACGCCGAACTGGGCGTCGCGGATCCCGACGACGCACCCGCCCGACTCCAGCAGGCGGCGCCGACCTCACGCCCCCCGTCCGACCCGCCGAGCACGCCGAAGCAGGTGCGGGCCCTGCACGCCTTCGCCCGGCGGGCGGGGGCGGACCTGACCGCCGAGCTGCGGCGCCTCGGCGTCGTCGACGCCGCCGAGCTCTCCCGCCGGCAGGCGTCCGGCCTGATCGACGGCCTCAAGGAGCGGGCCGGCGACCGCCGCTGACCCGTCCCCTCACATGTCGCCCCCTGAACCCCCGCGGCCGTCCCGGCGGGGGGCGGCCGCGGCTCGTCTCAACCCCGCCGCTCTCCCTCTGTTTCCCGTTCCCTTCGAAAGGGTTCCGATATGTATCGGTCCATCGCTCCCTCCGCCGTCCGCCCCGCCGTCGCCGTGCTGGCGGTCGTCCTGCCCCCTGCGGCCCGCATGCTGGGCCGCTCCGCGATCGCCCTGGCGGCGGTCGGTCTCGTCACTGGCCCCCTGGGCCGCGGCCTCCGCCGGCCGCGCCCCTAGGGGGATCCCTCACCCCCCGCGACCCGGCTCGGGCGCGGGGGGATTTTTTTAGCCTGTGGGAGCGGGGCACGCTCGGGGGAGGTCGGGCCGAGGGCGGCTTCCCGGGAAACGGTCGATTTGAGAGAGGAGGCCTCGAGATGTCCCGCCGACGGATGGCCGCTCCGGTGGCCGACCGGCCGCGGGAACCCATCAGCGGCGGCAAATACGTCAGGCCTGCAAAGTGGTGCGGTGCGCACGACGATTTCGCGAACGGCGGGAACGGCGGCGGGATGCCCCGAGACCCAATCCCAGGGGGCGAGTGGGCGCCCACTTCGGGCCGCCCCCGGGCCGCCGGCGGTCCCGCCGGATCGGTTTCCGCTCCCGGACTCGCCGCGACGGCGGTCGTCCGGTCGTCCGGACGCCCGGCTCGGCGACGTTCCCAGCGGGCGACGGGGGAGCGTCTTGGATCCGCGCGGGGTCCGCCTCCCTGGGGCGGGAGCCTTGGGGACGACCGACGCCCTCCCCGGAGCTCCCCGGGCGGGCTCACAGTGCGGCGACCGCCGCTGACCGATCCTCTCTCCATCTCCCCGAACCCCTGCGGCCGTCCCGGCCGGGGGGCGGTTGCGGTCTGTCCCGAACCCGCCGTGACCTGTGTTCGCTCCCCCGACCCGCGACCGAGGCTCCGATATGAATCGGTTTTCGTCCCCTCAGGAATCGTACGTCACGTCGCCGCGACGCTGCCGACCGTCCCGGTTCCCGCGGTCCGCGCCACCCGCCGACCGTCGGCCCCGGAGGCGAGCCCCGCCCCCGCGACCCTCGCGCGGACGCGGAGGTCTTTTTTAACGGGTATGAGGGTCTTCGATCGCGGCGTCCGCCCGGAAGCCGTTGATCGGACCTGTCGCCTCGGGTCTGCTGCCCGTCGCCGGGCCGCAGGCCGAGGTGCCCTCCTGATTCTCAACCCGTTCGACCACAGGTGGACGGTCGCCTCGGGGGCTGGCCGACGAAGGGTATGGGCTCCGAGCCCGCTTTTTCAACTGGCCACCCCGCGGCCCGCCCAGCTGGGCCCCGAGCCCGAAGAGGTAGCTGCCGAACCGCCCGTTTCGTCCGGGCCCGCCTCGGACGAACGCCGCCCGCCCACGCCGAACCCTCCTCAATCCGGGAGTCCGTCGATGATCAGATACGTGGGCGTCGACCTGCACAAGCACTTTGCGGAGGCGTGCGTGATCGACCGCACGGGCAAGGTGCTGGAACGACATCGGGTCGAGTGCCTCCGCGACGAGCTGACGGAGTTCGCCCGGAAGACGCTCAAGAAGACCGATCAGGTCGCGCTGGAGGCGACGACGAACACGTGGTCGGTGGTAGACCTGCTCCGCCCGCATGTGAAGCAGGTCGTCGTCGGGAACCCCGTAAAGGCCAAGGCGATCGCCGAGGCGAAGATCAAGACGGATAAGGTCGACGCCGAGACCCTCGCCCAACTGCTGCGGTGCGATTATCTGCCCGCGGTCTGGCAGCCGGACGCCGACACGCAAATGCGACGGGACCTGATGACCCACCGCACGGCGCTGACGTCGCGCCGGGGGCGGCACGCGAACCGGGTGCAGGCGATGCTCTCGCGCCTGATGTTGCGGCCGCCGATGAAGCGCCTGTGGACGAACGCCGGGGTGGCGTGGCTGGAGTCGCTGGAGCTCCACCCACACGACCGGATGCTGCTCGACAGCCACCTGCGGCAGTGGCGGCACGCCGGCGAGGAACTGGAGCGGGTCGACCGGCTCCTCGTCGAGATCGCCCGGGCGGATCCGCGGGTCCGCCTGCTGATGACGCTCCCGGGCGTCAGCCACGTCGTCGCCGTCGGACTGCCCGCCGCCCTCGGCCCGATCGAGCGGTTCAAGGACGGCAGCCACGCCGCCTCGTATCTGGGGTTGGCGCCTTCGACCCGGCAGTCGGGAAACAAGCGCTACCACGGCCGGATCACCAAGGTCGGCAACCCGCAGGCCCGGGGACTGCTGACGGAGGCGTGCCAGCACGTCGCCCGTCACCCCGGTCCGCTGGGGGCGTTCTACCAGCGGCTGGCGAAGCGGAAGCCGCGTCAGGCGGCGATCATGGCCTTGGCCCGGAAGCTCGTGACTGTCGCGCACCTGATGCTCAAGAACGACGAGCCGTACCGGTACGCTCAGCCGATGCTGATGGCGCGGAAGTTCACGAAGCTCGAACGGGCCTATCGCCCCGAGGAGTCAGGGAAGCCGCGGCCCGCCCGCGCCCGGGCCGCCCACGGACTGGCCGCGGTCTACGACGAGATCGACCTGCCGCCGACAACCGGGCCGGACGCCCTGGCGGGGGGCGAGCGAAAGATGCTCTTGAACAAGGGCCTCATGCGGTACGTCGAGGAGCTGTACGCCCCGCGGACGAAGAAGGTCGCTGATTCAGTCCCGTAGATCAGCCGCGACGATGACGATCGGGCCGTCCTGCGGGGCGGCCCGGCCGTCATTCTTTTAGATGTCAGGAACCCGCGTCGGACGCCGGTCGGTCACGGTTTGACCGATCGACCAACCATTTCGAATTCCGCTTTAAGGGCGGCGCCGTCCACTCTCTGCGCCGCCTCGGACCGAGAGTGAGAAGATCTCGCCGAAATCGGGACCGGAGACTGGAGACCCTCAGAGGTACCTGCCGCACCGCCGTCGCGGGGCGTCGGCCCCCGCGCCTCCGGTGTAGAAAAAAACGCGCAATCCCATGCCGCCGAGAAGGTTAGGCTCGAAACCGCACGGAATGCTCCAAAAACCGACCATCTGCGACGAGCGGTCCATACCCCCGCGGAGCCCGAGGGGGAGCCGACCGAGTGCCCCCCGCGGCCGGGCGCGGGAGCCAGGCGGGCGAGAGGGGGATGCGTTTCGTGAGAGTGCTGTACGGCCCGCGGACGGAGAAGACCTTCAACTCGGTCCCGTGCGCAGGCCGGTGCGGAGACGCCCGCACCCGGTTGCGGCCCCGGCGTCGGCGGCGGCACACTGCCCCGCCGCCCTCGTCATCTATTCCAGTGCACGGACGCCCATGGCCGAGTCGCAGAACCTGTCCGCCCTGATCTGGTCCGTCGCGGATCTGCTCCGCGGGGACTACAAGCAGAGCGAGTACGGGCGGGTCATCCTGCCGTTCACCGTGTTGCGGCGGCTGGACTGCGTGCTGGAGGCGACCAAGTCGGCCGTGCTGGCGGAGAAGGAGAAACGCGAGGCGGCCGGGCTGCCGGCGGAGCCGTTCCTGCGGAAGGCCAGCGGGTACGGGTTCTACAACGACTCCCCGCTGGACCTGCCGAAGGCCGCCGGGGACCAGGACAACATCGCCGAGAACCTGCACGACTACACGCAGGCCTTCAGCCCGGAGGTCCGCGACATCTTCGAGTGCTTCGAGTTCGCCGCCCAACTCGACCGGCTCGCGAAGGCCGACCTGCTGTATCTGGTCACCGACAAGTTCGCCAACGTCGACCTGCACCCGGACGTCGTGCCCAACGACAAGATGGGCCACGTCTTCGAGGAGCTGATCCGCCGGTTCGCCGAACTCTCCAACGAGACCGCCGGGGAGCACTTCACCCCCCGCGAGGTCATCGCCCTGATGGTGAACCTCCTGTTCACCGAGGACGACGACGTCCTCGCCCGGCCCGGCGTCGTCCGCACCCTCTACGACCCGACGGCCGGCACCGGCGGCATGCTCTCCACCGCCGAGGAGCGGCTGACCGACATGAACCCCGACGCCCGCTTGGTGCTCAGCGGGCAGGAGCTGAACGCGGAGTCCTACGCGATCTGCAAGGCGGACATGCTGATCAAGGGGCAGGACGTCGCCCGCATCAAGCACGGCAACACGCTCTCGGACGACGGCCATCCGGGCCAAGTGTTCGACTACATGCTCTCCAACCCGCCCTTCGGCGTGGAGTGGAAGAAGGTCCAGAAGGACGTCAAGAAGGAGCACAAAGACCGCGGCTTCGACGGCCGGTTCGGCCCCGGGCTGCCGCGGGTCTCGGACGGCTCGCTGCTGTTCCTCATGCACCTGATTTCGAAGATGCGGCCGGCGAAGGACGGCGGCAGCCGGCTGGCGATCGTGCTGAACGGGTCGCCGCTGTTCACCGGCGGGGCCGGCAGCGGGGAGAGCGAGATCCGCCGCCACATCCTCGAAAGCGACCTCCTCGAAGCGATCGTCGCCCTGCCGACGGACATGTTCTACAACACCGGCATCGCCACCTACGTCTGGGTGTTGTCGAACCGAAAAGCCCCGGAGCGAAAAGGAAAAGTCCAACTGATCGACGGCTCGCGGCTGTTCCGGAAGATGCGGAAGAGCCTCGGCAGCAAGCGGAAGGAGCTGGGCCCGGAGGACATCGCCGCGATCGTCCGCCTGCACGGCGACGGGGTCGAAGCCAGCGTGGCGGAGGTCGACGAGCACGGCCGGGCGTACGACCGCCCCGTCAGCCGCGTGTTCCGCAACGAGGCGTTCGGCTACCAGCAGATCACCGTGGAGCGGCCGGAGCGGGACGCGGCCGGGAACGTCGTGCGGCACAACGGCCGCAAGCAGAAGGGCGAGCCGAAGGCGGACAGTTCGCTGCGGGACACGGAGACAATCCCGCTGGACGCCGACCCGGAGGAGCACCTCGCCGCCGAGGTCCTGCCGCACGTCCCGGACGCGTGGGTGGACGACTCGAAGACGAAGATCGGCTACGAGATCCCCTTCAACCGGCACTTCTACGTGTTCCGCCCGCCGCGGGCGCTGGCGGCGATCGACGCGGAGTTGAAGATCGTCACCGACCGCATCGTCGCGATGATCGGGGGGCTGTCGGCGTGAGCCTGTCGCGATACGAGAGCTATAAGGACAGCGGCGTGGAGTGGCTGGGCGAGGTGCCGGCGGGGTGGGAGGTGATCCCGCCTAAACGGATCGTCAGCAGCAAGGCGGGAGGCACCCTGATCAAGGGGCAGTGTTCACCGGAGCCCGCTGACGATCTCGTGCCGGCCTTCAGTGCTTCCGGACAAGACGTGTGGGTCGAGGAGGCCGACTACAGCGGCGAGGGAATCGTGCTGAGTGCCGTGGGGGCTCTATGCGGTAAGACCTTTAAGGCGGACCGTGAATGGGGCGTGGTCGCAAATACACACTGCCTGTTCTGCGGACCGGACGCCGATCGCGACTTCTTCTGGTACGTGACCAACGTTCGCAACTGGTGGGTGATTGGCGGAACGGCCCAACCATTCGTGAAGGTCCGCGAGACGTTGGAACGCCCATGGGTCTTCCCGCCGAGAGACGAGCAAACGGCGATCGCGGCGTACCTCGACCGGGAGACGGGGAAGATTGATGGGTTAGTGGCGGAGCAGCGGCGGTTGATCGGGCTGCTGGCCGAAAAGCGGCGGGCGGCGATCTCGCGGGTGGTCACCCGCGGCCTCGACCCCGCCGCCCCCCGCAAACCCACCGGCGTCAACTGGCTCGGCGACGTGCCGGAGCATTGGCAGGTGCTTAAGCTAAGCCGCGTCGCAACAGAGTTCTGTGATGGCCCCTTCGGCTCCGGCCTGAAGTCCTCGCATTACGTCGAGGAAGGCGTGCGAGTAATACGACTCGGGAACATTCGCGACGGCGAGTTCGAACGGGAAAGTGAGGCGTTCATAGACCCAGACTACTATCGCGAAGGTCTCGGGGGCGGCCACGACGTGCGGGGCGGGGACCTTGTTGTTGCAGGTCTTGGAGACGCCAACCATCTGCTCGGGCGAGCTTGCGTCGCTCCGGCTGATCTCGGGCCTACGATGGTAAAGGCCGACTGCTTCCGTTTTCGCTTGGATGAGAGTTCGTCGGATGCCAAGTTCGTCTCCCTATGCCTCAATGTGTCCGCGAGTTACGACGCGGGACTATACGGAACGGGCACAACCCGGACTCGGATGAATCTATCCACCGTTGCCAATCGTCGAATCGTTCTGCCGCCGCTGTCGGAGCAGAAGGCTATAGCCGATCGCTGTGCGACAATCGCTACGACATTCGGCCAGATGGCCCGCGATGCCGAGTCCGCTGTCGCCCTGCTGCTCGAACGCCGCTCCGCCCTGATCTCCGCGGCCGTCACCGGCCAGATCGACGTCCGCGGCCTCGCCTGATCCGGCGTCCGGTCAGGCGGCCGCGGCAAGTTGCCGGCCGGTCCACTCCAATACCGCCCCGGCCTGTTCGGCGGTGACGGCGGGGAAGTGATCGCAGAAGTCCTCTACCCGGTAGCCCTTGCGGAGGTAGACGAACAGCGTGTCCACCGGCACCCGGGTGCCCGCGAACACCGGCATGCCGCCGAGGATCTCGGGATCGACCTGGATCACAGCGGAACCGGCGACTTCGGGGGCGGACATCGGCGGGCGGGGGCGAGGCGGCGGGGGCCGGCATCCTACCAGAGCCGGCGCCGGTCGCGGAGCGCCGCCCCGGCCGGCACACTGGCGGTCTCATCGCCCATCGCCTGACGTCCGCTGCCTGATGCCTGATACGAACATGCGACACCCGCTGAAAGCGGGGCAGGATCGCAAGAGTCGGATGCACGTCCTCGATCTGCTCGGGCGACCGGACCGGCGGGAGGCGCTGGACCAGCTCATCGAGACCACCGGCTTCCGGCTGGCGGACGAGCCGACGTTCCGTCCCCTCAGCCGTGAGGAGGACGACGCGGCCGAGTACGAACTGGAGCGGTACCTGCGGGAGTCGAACGGCCAGTTGCCGACGCTGGACGATGAATGGTGGTTTCCGAACCGCGACGACGGCGGGGCGGGCCCCGTGTGGGACCTGATCGCGACGCTCGCCCCGCTCCAGGAGGAACCGTCCCCCCGTCCGGCCCTACTGTTGGTCGAGGCGAAGGCCCACGTCGGCGAACTGAAGCACAAAGACCCTCAGAAGCCGCTTCCCCCGGACGCCTCGCCTGAGCGGATTAAGAACCGGCATTCAATCCTCGGCTGCATCAATGAAACGCAAATGCGGTTGAACCGTGCCCACCGCGGTCGAAAACGCCTGTCGACTGCCGACCGGTATCAGTTGATGAACCGCCTCGCCTACGCCTGCAAGATGGCGTCTGAGGGATGCGACGTCGTGTTGATGTACCTCGGCTTCCTCGGCGATCGCGGGATCAAAAAGGGCGAGTGGCTGCGGGACGACCGGCACTGGCAGCGGGCGGTCGGGGCGTACGTCCGCGGACGACTGCCCCAGTGGACGCTGGACCGCCCGTTGACGATCCAAGACCCCGGCAGCGAGAAGTCGGGGACTTTGTGGTTCATCGCCCGCTCTCTCCCGGTGACGCGGAACACCCCGTCTTGAGAAGGCCGCCGGCTGACCCGCGGCGGCCCCGCTCGCGGCCGGTCGGCCGCGGCGGCACACTGACGGACGCTCACAAGACTCCCGCCGCGAACGGGCCGCCGCCATGCCCGGCCTTCACACCGAACGCCCCTTCGAGGAGGAAGTCTGCGAGGCCCTCGCCGGCCGCGGGTGGCTCTACGGGCCCGACGCCTCGCCCCCCGACGACGGCTACGACCGCGAGCGGGCCCTGTTCCCCGCGGACGCGATTCGCTGGGTGCGGGACTCCAACCCCGACGCCTGGGCGGCCCTGCGGAAGAGCCACGGGGCCGCGGCGGAGGGCCGCGTGCTCGACCGGCTGCGGAAGTCGCTGGACGCCGCCGGCACGCTGACCGTGCTGCGGGAGGGGATCGAACTGGTCGGCCTGCGGGGGTCGCTGAAGATGGCACAGTTCAAGCCGGCCAGCGGCCTGAACCCCGCCATCGAGCAGCGGTACGAGCAGAACCGCCTGCGGGTCGTCCGGCAGGTGCGGTACAGCGTGAAGAACGGGAACAGCCTGGACCTCGTCCTGTTCCTCAACGGAATTCCCGTCGCCACGGCGGAACTGAAGACGGAGAACACCCAGTCGATCGACGACGCGGTCGACCAGTACAAGCTCGACCGCAACCCGCGGCCCAAGGGCGGCGCCCCGGAGCCGCTGCTGACCTTCCGCACCGGGCCCCCGGTGCACTTCGCCGTCAGCGGGGACCGGGCGAAGATGACCACCAAGCTGGCCGGCCCGGCGACGCGGTTCCTGCCCTTCGACCGCGGCGACGGCGGGGCCGCCGGCAACCCCCTCAACCCCCGCGGCCACCGCACGGCGTACCTGTGGGAGGAGGTCTGGGAGCGGGCGTCCTGGCTGGAGATCCTCGGGCGGTATCTCGTCGAGGAGAAGGACGCCAAGGGGGCCGTGAAGGCGGTCGTGTTCCCCCGCTACCACCAGCTCGACGCGACCCGCCGGCTGCGGGACGCCGTGCTGGCGGAGGGGCCGGGCCGGAAGTACCTGATCCAGCACTCGGCCGGGTCCGGCAAGACGAAGTCGATCGCCTGGACGGCCCACTTCCTCGCCGACCTGCACGACGCCGCCGACCGCAAGGTCTTCGACACGGTGATCGTGGTCTCGGACCGCAAGGTGATCGACACGCAGCTGCAGGCCCAGATCGAGGCGTTCGAGCGGAACCGCGGCGTGGTCGCCGTCGTGACCGGCAAGGGGGGCAGCAAGAGCGGCGAACTGGCCGACGCCTTGGGCGGCGGCAAGAAGATCGTCGTCTGCACGATCCAGACGTTCCCGTTCGCCCTCCAGAAGGTGCGAGAACTGGCCGCGGCCGGCGGCAAGACGTTCGCCGTGCTGGCCGACGAGGCCCACAGCAGCCAGTCCGGCGAGGCGGCCGGCAAGCTCAAGGAGATGCTCTCCGCGGCGGAGTGGGAGAAACTGAAGGCCGAGCACGCCGACGGCGAGCCGCTCGACACGGAGGAGATCCTCGCCGCCCAGATGGCCGCCCGGGCGGACGAGGCGGGGATCACCTACGTCGCCTTCACCGCCACGCCCAAGCCGAAGACGCTGGAGCTGTTCGGCCGCGTCCCGGACCCCGACGCCCCCGCCGGCCCCGGCAACACGCCGGAGCCGTTCCACGTCTACAGCATGCGGCAGGCGATCGAGGAGGGGTTCATCCTCGACGTGCTGCGGAACTACACGCCCTACAAGCTCGCCTTCCGCCTGGCCCACGAGGGCGTGGAGGTCGGGGAGGCGGAGGTCGACAAGGCCGCGGCGAAGAAGGGCCTGATGAAGTGGGTGCGGCTGCACGAGCACAACGTCGCCCAGAAGGTGAAGTTGGTCGTGGAGCACTACCGGGAGAACGTCCAGCCGCTGCTGGACGGGCGGGCCCGGGCGATGGTCGTGGTGGGCAGCCGGCTGGAGGCGGTCCGCTGGCAGCTGGCGATGCGGAAGTACATCGCGGAGCAGGGCTATGACCTGAAGACGCTGGTCGCCTTCTCCGGCGAGGTGCACGACCCGGACAGCGGGCCGGAGCCGTTCAAGGAGACGCAGGAGGTCCTCAACCCGGGCCTGAACGGCCGCGGCATCGCCAGGGCGTTCGACGACGGCCCGTACCGGCTGCTGATCGTCGCCAACAAGTTCCAGACCGGCTTCGACCAGCCGCTGCTGTGCGGCATGTACGTCGACCGCCGCCTCGCCGGCGTGCAGGCCGTGCAGACGCTCTCCCGGCTGAACCGCTGCCACCCCGGCAAGGAGGAGACGTACGTCCTCGACTTCGCCAACGAGCCCGAGGAGATCCTGAAGGAGTTCAAGAAGTACCACGCCACCGCGACGCTCTCGGACGTCACCGACCGCGAGCTGATCCTGGACCTGAAGGCGAAGCTCGACGGGCTGAACTACTACGACGAGCCCGAGGTCGACCGCGTGGTCCGGGTCATGACCGACCCGAAGAGCAAACAGAGTCAGCTGGAGGCGGCGCTGAACCCCGTCGCCGACCGCCTCTGCAAGCGGTTCAACGCCGCCCGCGACGACGCCCGGGCCGCGGCCGAGGCCGGCGACGCCGCCGCGGAGAAGGAGGCGAACGACGCGATGGCCGCCCTGTGGCAGTTCAAGGGCGATATGGCGACCTACGTGCGGGCCTACGGGTTCCTGTCGCAGATCGTGAACTTCGGCAACCCGGCGATCGAGGCCCGGTCGGTCTTCTTCCGGGCCCTGGAGCGGCAGCTGAAGTTCGGCCGGGAGCGGGAGGGCGTGGACCTCTCCGAGGTGCTGATGACCCACCACGCCCTGCGGAACATGGGCAAGCGGAACCTCGACCTCGGCGAGGGCGAGTCCCCGGCCCTGGACCCGATGACCGAGGCCGGCAGCGGCGCCGTGCGGGACAAGGAGAAGGTGGCGCTGGCGGCGCTGATCGAGCAGCTGAACTCTCTGTTCGGCGAGGACGCGACCGACGGCGACCAGCTGGCCTACGCCCGCACGCTGCGGGACAAGGCGCTGGAGTCCGACACCCTCCGCAAACAGGCCGGCAGCAACTCCAAGGAGCAGTTCGCCGAGTCGCCGGATCTCGACGACGAGCTGATGAAGGCGGTGATCGACAGCATGGACGTCCAGGCGGAGCTGGGGGCGAAGGCGGTCGGCTCCAAAGCGATCCGCGACGGTCTCCGACGTTTGCTCCTGGACCGGCTCGACCTCTACGAACGCCTGCGAACCGCGGCGTGAGGCGGATCTCTGATCGATGACCCTTCCGACCTATCATGTGCGTTGCGGGATCAGGGGAAACGCCCGACCGTCCCCCACCGCCTAACCCCAGAAGTACCGCTCGATGGCCTATTGGATCTTCAAATGTAACCCCAAATGGTATCGTCTCGAGGAGCGGCTCCGCGACCCCCGGGAGACGATCACGTGGAAGGTCTCGCGGACGCCGGAGGCCGTCGCGCCCGGCGACGTCGTCTTCCTGTGGCAGACCGGTCCTGACCGAGGCGTCCGCGCCGCAATGACGGTCGAGCGGGCGGCCGAGGAGCGGTCGGAGGACCCGGCGGAGAAAGCCTACTGGACCGAGCCGGAAGAGGAGGTGACGCCCCGCGTCGTCGCCCGCCTGACCCACCGCGGGTTCCACTTCCGATCCGAGGAACTCAAAGCCGTCCCGGGCCTGGAACGGCTGCCGGTGTTCCACGGCTTCCAGCAAAAGACCGTCTTCCCGGTCGACGACGAGGCCGGAGACCTGCTGCACGACAAGATCGTCGCTGCGACGGGCCGCGGCCCGCGTAACCCGCCGTGGACCCGCGACGAGTTGATCCTCGCGATGGATCTCTACGTCCGGAACGGGCGCAAGCACGTCCGCAAAAGCGACCCACGGGTGATCGAACTGAGCGAGACGGTGAACGCCCTACCGGTCTACCCGCCGGAGGTCCGGTCGGCGTCCTTCCGAAACCCGACAGGCGTGGCGATGAAGGTGTCGAACTTTCAGGCGTTCGACCCGGACTACGAGGGCGACGGCCTCCGCGCCGCCGGCGCCGCGACCGAAGCGGTATGGAGCGAGTTCTACCACCATCCGGACCGCCTCGCCGAAGCGGCGAACGCCGTGCGGGCGTTCGCGCAGGGATCGATGGCGGAACTGAACAACCCAGGCGGAGCGGCGGACGAGGACGAGGCGTGGACGGAGGGACGGCTTCAACGTCGCACGCACCTCCGGCGGGAGCGGCGGCCAGACCGTGTCCGCAAGAAAAAGGCCGCGGTCATGAAGGCGAAGGGGCGGCTGGCCTGCGAGGTGTGCGGGTTCGACTTCGCCGAGGAGTGGGGGAAGCCCGGCGTCGAGTTCGCCGAGTGCCACCACACCACGCCGGTCGCTGAACTGCATCCCGACCAGCCGGTCCGACTGGCCGACCTGGCGATCCTCTGCGCGAACTGTCATCGACTGATCCACCGGACGGCGAAGCCGGGGCCGATGTGGTCGGTCCCCGAGGCCGCCACGGAGTGGCGACGCCGCCATCCAGGGCAGGCGGTTACGTAGGACCTCGTCAGCGTCCCGGCCGGCTCATCCCGTGACTGACACCCGCCCGTCCCGTTCGATCGCGGCCCCGGACCTCAGGGCCCGGTCGACGGCGGCGTCGATGCCGTTGCGGATGCGGGGGCCGAGGCGTTGGAAGCCCAGCTCGCGGGCGACCAGCCGCAGCAGGTCCTCCCGCGGCGTCGCCCCGGCCCCGGCGAGGACGGCGGCGATTGTCTCCGCTATCGCCCCGGCCGGCACCTCGTCGATCGACCCGTAGCTCCGCCGCCGCCGCGACGGCTCGCCCGGCACGACCGTCGGCTCCGGCGGCGGCGGGTCGTCGGCGGGCGGGGCGGGAGCCGCGAAACCGGCCGGGCCGCGGACGGCGTCCTCGTAGGCCTTCAGCACGCGGGCGGTCTGGCGGGCGGGGTCGCGGACCCAGTCGGTCGACCAGACCCGCACGATCCGCCAGCCGAGGTTCTCCAGCACCGCCTGCCGGATGCGGTCGCGGTCGCGGGCCGTCGCCGAGGAGTGGTACGCCGCCCCGTCGCACTCGATCCCCAAACAGAACTCGCCGGGGCGATCGGGATGCCGTAGGGCCAGGTCGACCCGGTACCCGCCGCAGCCGACCTGCGGGACGGGCTCCAGGCCGTGCTCGGCGAGGGCCGCGGCGACGTCGGCCTCGAACGGACTGTCGAACCCCCGGCCGGTCGACTCCGCCGCCGCCGCGGAGTCCGCCAGCGCCGCCGGGCCGCGGGCGGCGAAGTCCAGGTAGCCCTTCAGCAGCTTCGCCCCGCGGGCGGCGGTCGGGGCGAGGTCGAAGTCCGCCGCCCGCACGCTGCTGACGACGGTCACCTCCGACCGGGCCCGCGTCACGGCGACGTTCAGCCGCCGGCCGCCGTTCGCTTTATTGAGCGGCCCGAAGTTCTTGTAGAACTTGCCGGCCGGGTTAAATCCGTACGCGACCGACAGCAGGATCGCGTCCCGCTCGTCCCCCTGCACGGTTTCCAGGTTCTTCACGAATAGCGTCTCCCGGCCCGGCGTGCCGTCGGGTCCCAGCCCGGCCTCGGCGGCGTGAAGCAGGGCGTCGACGGCGGGGTCTTCTTTGCGGCGAACGTAGAGGGCGTCCTCGATCGCCCCCTGCTGGCCCTGGTTGAAGGCGATGACGCCCAGCGAGACGTCCGGCCGCCTGCGCACGTGCTCGACGACCAGGTCTGCGACGCGGTCCGCCTCCGCGAGGTTGCGGCCGTGATCCCAGACACCGCCTTCGACGAACTCGTGCCGCACCGCCGGGGCCGCGGCGGGGGCCTCGCCGTCGGCCCGCTCGGCGGCGTCGGCGGCGGCCGGGAAGGTGACCAGCTCCCCGTCGTAGAAGTGGGCGTTGGAAAAGGCGATCAGCGCCTCCCGCCGGCTGCGGTAGTGCCACCGCAGGCCGACGTTCGGCATTCCGGTCGCTTTGCAGACGGACAGGATGCTCTCATAGTCGGTCAGGTCCTCCGCCTCCGACTCCTCCTCCTCGGCGCCGTCGTCCGGGCCGACGACGGACTTGGTGAAGAAGTTCGTGGGCGGCAGCTGCTTCTCGTCGCCGGCGATGATCAGCTGGGAGCCGCGGAAGATCGCCCCGACGGCGTCCCACGGGAACACCTGGGAGGCCTCGTCGAAGACCACCAGGTCGAACCGCAGCCGGTCGCTCTTCAGGTACGTGCTGACGGCCAGCGGGCTCATCATCAGACAGGGTTTGAGCTTCAGCAGGACGCCGGCGGTCTCCTCGAACAAACGCCGCAGGGGGAGGTGCTTCCGCTTCTTGTTCGCCTCCCGGACCAGCACGCCCAACTCGCTGCCGCCGAGGTCCCCCAGCGACCCGGCGAAGCCGTCCGGACGGGGCCGGTCGTCGCGGCCGAGCTGCGTCTCCCGCACCCGGGCCGCGGCGAGTTCGAACTCCCGCCGGTCGAGCGAGCGGAAGCGGGCGCGGGTCCGTTCGTGGTCCTCCAGGTCGAAGTCGTGCAGCGGCGCCGCGTCCTCTGCCCAGGCGTCCAGCAGGCCGCGGAGGAACCGGGCCTCCACGACGGCGGCGGCCTCTTCGGGGCGGTACTCGCCGGCCCGCAGTTCGGTCGCGACGGCCTTCAGGCCGAGGTCCGCCAGCGTGCGGCGCCACCGCGTGAACGCCAGCCAGCGGTCCAGCTCCGGCAGCCTGCCCGGCAGGGCCGCGAACCGCTCCGCCGCCTCGCCCAGCGGCAGGTCGCGGAAGGAGGAGCCGGGCGGTACGTCGGAGACCTCCGCCTTGGCGTCGAAGACCGTCTCGCGGAACCAGTCCCAGGACGCCTTCAACTCCGGGGGGAGGGCCTGAGGCAGTTCCGCCGCGGCGTGGGCCGCGGCCTCCCGCACCGCCGGGTCGCCTGCGGCGGCTCTCAGCAGCGGGGTGAGTTCGTCCGCCCCGCACCGCTCCGCCAGCCAGCGGGCGGGGGCCTCGTGCGACTCCTCCGGGTCCGGCGTGCCGACCACCGCCAGGGTGGCGGCCGACTCCGCGGCGTCGGCCAGCGCCGCCCGCAGGTCGGAGACCGCGGCGAGATCGTCGGGGAGCCGGTCGACCGGCGGGTCGCCGTCGGCGGCGAGCGCGTCGGCGACCGCGGTCAGGTCGGCGTGAACCCCGGCGGTCCGGGCGAGGAAGCCCTCGCCCGCCTCCCGCAGAACGGCCGGCGGGTCGCCCGCGGCGCCGACGGGGGCCGCCGCCGTCGCCGCGGCCAGTTCGTCCGCGGCCGCCGCGAGCCGATCGGCCGCCCCGCCCAACGCGGCAGGGTCGGGGCCGGCGGCGAGCGCCGTCCGCACCTCGGCGTCGCTCAGGCCCGCCGCCCGCAGCCCCGCGGCGGCCCGCACGCCCGCGGCGACCCGCTCCCAGGCGGCGGGGTCGAGCGGGTCGGCGCCCTCCGCGAGCACGCCGGCGTTCGCCCCGGCGAGTTCCTCCAGCGCCCCGCCGGCCGTCGCGAACCGTTCGGACGCCCGCAGGTCGTCCAGCGCGGCGGCGACGGACGGGTCGCCGCCGGTGCGGAGCGGGCCGACCGCCCCGAGCAGCGCCCGACAGGCCGTCGCCGCCTCGCCGATCTCCCGAACCTCCGCGGCGACGGCGGCGATCAGGATCTCTTCGGGAAACAGCCCCCGGCCGGCGGCGTCCAGATCGGCGAGGACGGCGGTCGTCTTTGCGGCGGCCTCGGCGACGGCGGCCGGGTCGGACGACGCCGCGACCGCGGCGTCCGGACGGACGGCGGCGACCCGGTCCGCCGCGGCGAGGGACCCCGCCAACTCCCGCCACCCGGTCGCCTCGGCGCCGGCGAACCCGTCCGGCAGGACGCCGGCGTGCTCCGCGGCGAGTGCCGCGGCGTCGCCGGTGCGAGCGTGATAGGCCCGCAGCTTCGCCAGGTCGGACAGCAGCGCCTTCGTCGCCGGCGGCTCCCCGGAGTACAGGTCGGCGACCTCCCGCCGGAACGCCCCGAACCCGCCGAACAGCCGCTTGAAGAAGGACTCGAACGGCACCGCCCGCGTCGCCAGCTCCGCGGCGGAGGGCCGGAACGCCCGGTGCGACAGTCGGTCCGCCAGCCCCTCGCGGATCGCCGCGGCGCCCTCCAGGTCGGCGGCGGCCTCCTCGGCGACGGTCCGTAAACGGACTCGTTCCGCCGCCGGCGTCCACAGCGCCGGCCCCGCGGACGCGGCGTCCGCCGCGACGGTCCTCGCCTCCGCGACCGTCGGCGTCCATTCGCCCGGCCCCCAGACCGCGCCGCCCAACGCGGAGCCGGCGTCGGCCAGCATCTCGGCCGCCGCCCCGGCCCGGGCGCCGCGGGCCGCCAGCACGGCAAGGGCGTCGTCGGTGCCGACCGGGGCGTGCGGTCCGGCGGCCTCCCACGCGGCGGCCGCCGCCCCCGGGTCCCCCGCGGCCTCCAGGAACGCCGCGATCCGCTCCCGGGCGACTCGGCCGTCCAGCGCCCCCGCCGCGGAGTCGCGGGCGGCGATCGACGCTCGGGCCGTCCCGACCAGCGTCGACAGCTCCTCGGCCCGCACCAAGTCGAGCCACGCGGCCCGCACCGGCAGGGCGGTCGCCGCGTCCCCCGCGGCGGCGGCCAGGTCCGTCAGCGCCGCGGCGGACAATTCCGGCGAGACGCCGACCTGCAGCGCCCCCGCGAGGTCCTTCGTCGCTGCCGTCGTCTCGTCGACCGCCGCGATCAGCGCCGCCGCCCGCTCCCGTCGTCCGTTCGCTTCCGCCAAGCGGGTTCGCACCGTGGTCGGGGCGGGATCGCCGAACGGCTCGGCCGTCGCGTCCAGCTCGACGGTCCTGCGGACGGCGTCGTCCGGGAAGCGGTCGGCGACGTCCGCCTCGTAGTCGGTCAGCCGGGACCGGGCGGCACCCGCCGCGGCGTCGGCGGAGCGGCGGGACAGGACCGCGGCCGCGGCGGCCGCGGGGTCGGCGTCCGGGGCGACCCAGCCGGCCGGAACGGGCGTCGCCGCGGCCGCTTCCTTGAGCCGCGGGAAGACCGCGTTCACCGTCGCCCGGGAGGGGGCGGGGATCAGGCCCCGCTCGACCAGCGGGGCGAACGCCGCGGCGGCCCGCCCGAACGCCGTCGCCAGCGTGCCGCAGCGCCGCCCCAGGTCGTCCGCCAACCCCAGCGGGTTCGTCGTCAGCCGCGTGCCCCGCCACGGGTGCGAATCGAAGCGGGCGAGCACGTCCGCGTGCTCGGGGGCCCGGCCGACCGCCTCCAGCAGACCGACGAGCGTTTCCCGGTCGGTCCCGGCGGGGTCCTCCGGCGCCCACCGCGTCTTGCCGGCCGCCCCGGTCCGGGCCAGTTCGGCCAGCCGGCCGTGCACCTCGAACGCCGACCGCCCCAGCGGCCCGCGGGGCTCGTGCAGCGCCCGCACGTAGCGGTTCAGCCGGTCCCGCCGGCGGCGGAGTTCGGACAGTTCGTCGGCGGCGTCCGGGTACCGCTCTGCCGGCAGGTTTAGGCAGCGGCCGAGTTCCTCGACGACGTCCCGCCGGTTCGCCTTGTCCGAGTGGCAGGCGAGCACGAAGTCGCCCAGCCCCTTCGCGTCCAGCCGGGCCTTCACCACGTCCAGCGCCGCGACCTTCTCGCTGACGAACAACACCGTGCGGCCGGCGCCCAGGGCGTCGGCGATCACGTTGGCGATCGTCTGGCTTTTGCCGGTGCCCGGCGGACCGTCCAGCACGAAGCTGACCCCCGCCCGGGCCGCGGCGATCGCCCGCAGCTGCGTGCTGTCGCAGTCGAGGATCGCGGCCACCTCGCCGGGGGCGAACGTCTCGTCCAGTTCGTTCGCCTCCGGTACGTTCCGCACCGGACCGAACGCCGCCCCGCGGGACTCCGTGCCGCCGGCGATCGTGCGGCAAAGCGGGTGGGCGGCCAGTTCCTTCGCGTGGTCGCCGAGGTCCCGCCACATGGCGATCTTGGGGAACGCGAACCGCCCGACGGCGGCCCGCTCCTCCACGCCCCAGCGGTCGTCGGCCAGCCGCGAGGCCGCGGCGGCGACCGTCTCCGCGATCGCGGCGAAGTACGCGGCCAGTGCCCCCTCCTCCTCCAACTCGCCCACCTCCGGCAGCGGGGGCAGGTCGATCCCAAACTCTCCCCGCAGGCGCTCCCGCAGGCAGTCGTTCCCGAGGGCCTCGTCCTCCGCCTCGACCAGCGACCACGGGGCCCCCGTTGCCGCCCGCGACAGCCCCGCCGGGACGAGCACGAGCGGGCTGAGCCGGGCCTCCTCGCTGTCCTTCGACTCGTACCACCGCAGGAACCCAAAGACGGCGTAGACCGAATGCACGCCCTGCTCGGACAGCGACAGCTTGGCGTGCCCCTCCAGCGTCCGCAGCCGCCCGTCCAGCTTCTTGTCCGACAGGCCCGTCAGCAGGTCGTCCGGGCCGAGGGCCGCGAGACAGTCCTCGATGGACGGCTCCGGGGCGTCGTCGCCGTCGGACGCGGGGGCCGCGTCGCCGGCCCGCCGCGTTGCGGACTTATCGAACAGCGACTTCGTCGGGTGCGGGTCGAACAGCCCGTCGTCCGACAGTTCGTCGCCCGTCTCGTCCTCGGCCGATCTGGCCTCGGACCCGAACGGGTCGGCGGGCGGGTCGGCCAAGTCCCGCTTCCACGGGAACCTCATCGGAGATTCGCCGGCCGCTGAGTCCGCCGCGAACCGCCGCCAGACCGCGTCCGGGCTCGGGGCGAGTAGCTCGACCACCCCGCGGGACGGGGAGAAGGAACAGTTGATCAGCGGGTTGCGGTTGCTGATCTCGAGGAGCTTCTCCCGCCACCGGCCGATCGCTCGCGTGATGGGGTCGGCGTCCGCCGCTCCCGGGGCGTTCTCCTTTGGACGGTCCTCGGGGGCGGTTGCGACTTCGTACACCTGCGAGAGCCGGGGGGGACTGGGGACGGGGAGATTTCACCGCCGCGCCGCCCGCGGTCGCAAGGCGTCGCGGGCCGCGGCGGATCGTGAAGAACGGGCGGTTTCCTTCTGAAGCGAAAACCCGCCCCCGCTGGTCCCGCCGAACGCTCTGCGCCGTCCCGTCTGGTCGTCGCGACGACCGACTATGCAGGTCGATCCGCTGTTGCCGCCGCGGACCGAATCGCGGATCAAGCCGAATCGCTCTCTCTACGCCCCGCCCGGCCGCGGGAAGTTGAACGGGCTCAGGTCGATCAGCAGGGCCCGGCGGACTTCGTCAAGTTGCTCCGGCATGAAGGCCCCGCGGAGGCGGTCGGCGAGGGCGGCTTGGCCGGGCTGGCCGAAGGCGAGGCGGTAGACGGCCAGGGTCTCCAGCAGGGACGCCAGCTTCTCGCGGTCGCGGCTGTAGGGCAGGAGCAGGACGAGCCGCTCGATCTTCCCCCGTCCGGAGCCGTCGCCCTCCAGGTGCCACCGCGGGACCAGGTCGCTGGCGTCTACGGCCCGCTCGGATTTGGCGGCGATCGCGAAAAGCCGCTCCCAGGCGTCGCCGCCGGCCCGGTCCGCGGGGGTCAGCCGCGAGCCGTAGCGGTCGGCGGCCTGCGTCCGGACGGAGTGGCTCTCGTACCGGTTCACCCGCCCCTCGCGCTGCTCCAGGTCGATCGGGTTCGCCGGCAGGTTCCAGTGAACGACCTTGCGGCAGTACCGGTGGAAGTCGAGCCCCTCCTGGCCGACGGAGGTCGTGGCCAGCAAGAACGGGCGGAACGGCGAGTTGAAGCTCCGCCGCACCGTCGTCACCCGGTCCAGCCCGGCCGCGGCCTCGAGCCGCTGGTTCCCCGAAGTCCACCGCGACGTGGCACCGCAGATCCCGCTTCCGGCTGGCGAGGAAGCCGGCGAGGTCGTCCACCTCGATCGTCGTCGCCTTGATGGTCGCGGCCTCCGCGATCCGGTCGGCGGCCTCCGCCGCCGAGTCGCACTCGTCCCGCAGCAGGTGGGCGTACTCGTCCAAGACCGCCTGGAGGCAGCCGTCGGCGCAGTACCGGAGCGTTTTCGCCCAGTGCGGCTCCTCGGCGTGTTCGGCCCCGACGGCGATCCGCACCGCGGCCACCGCCTCCGGCCGGTTGAAGATCGTCAGCAACCGCCGGGACGCGGCACAGGCGGCGTCGCAGCGGCCTGGATCGCCCGGCCCGCCCCGGTCGCCCGGCCCCCCGTCCGGGAAGAACCGACGCAGCGTGCGGAGCAGGGCGACCGCCGGGGAGGCCACGGCCGCCCGCCCGAGCGTCTCGAACAGGTCGGGCGGGACCGGGCCGAGCTTCAGGGCGGACGGGTCGCCCGCGAAGGCCCGGGCGAGCAGGCGGACGTGGTCCGCGTAGGCGCTGTCGGCGGCCTCGCCGTCCGCCCCCGGGTCCGCCGCGCGGGCCGGCAGCCACGCATCCACGACCGACCGCCGGTCGACGTCGCCGGCGTCCATCAAGACCGGGGCGGCCCAATACCACCGCTCCGCGGCCCCCGTCGGGTCGGCGAGGTCCGCCAGCCCCAGCGCGTCGAACCGGGCGCGGCAGACCACGGCGGCGGCGGCTTCCAAGCCGGCGGCGGTCGCGCCGGCGGGCGCCGCGGCGGGGTCGACGGCGTCGGCGAGCGTCGGCGACGGGTAGGTCAGGACGAAGTTCGTCATGTGGGCCGGCTCGCCGGCGGCCCGGGTGAACACGAGCTGCGGGGCGGGCTGGGGGCGGTCCGAGGCGTTCCGGAAGTAGCTCCGCTCGCCGAGTTCCCGCGGAGTACGGGATCGCGGGTCGCCCACGGTGCGCCGCTCCGCCTCGTAGGAGAGCAGCGAGGCGACCGCCCGCGGGACCATCCGCCAGCCGGAGAACAGCAGCGTCTTGGTGAACCCCTCGGCCGCCGCGAACGGCCCGCCGAGCGGGTGGTACGGCAGGCTCGGGGGGACCCAGAGCAGCAGCTCGGCGGGCCGGGGCAGGGCCTCCCGGGTCAGCGCCGCCAACCGGCCGTGGTCCGCCGGGCAGTCCGGAGCCTCTCCCGGCGACGGCCCGTAGGCGTCGATCCGGTCCAGGTCGAGCCACGCCGGGCCGCTCTCCTGCAGGGCCGCCGCGACGCCCGGGTCAGCCTTCAGGGCGGACAGCCGCTTCTTGAGCTGGTAGCCGTCGGCGAAGGAGAGGACGTGCGGGGCGGATTTGCAGAACTCGACCGGCGCGTGGAGGGAACCCGCCGGCCGCCGCCCCGCCGCGTTCACCGCCTGCGCCACGTGATCCGCCGCGAGGAAGCCCCGCACGTCCCCCCCGGTCAATTCCGCCCCCGAGCCTTCCTCTCGCCAGCGGTCGCGGACCATCGCGTCGCCCCGCTGCGAGACGCTCAGCCGCTCCGTTCGGCACATCACCATCCGCAATACGGACTCGACCGCCTCGCGGTGCGTCGGGTCGATCGCCCCGTCGCCGGGCCGCAGCGTAAGCAACTGCGTGCGTAGGGCCTCCTGCTCCTGTTTGTATCGCGCGAGCCGTCCGTCTTCAGTACTTCGAAACAGGAATCGCAGCACGGCCCGGAACTCCCGGAGGTGCTCATCGCCGGTCTCGCCGGCGTCGGCCCCGGTGAACGCCTTGAACGGCGTCGCCGAGAGCAGCAGGACCTCCGCCTTCGGCCGCCCGAACACCGCCCTGGCGATGCGGCCGGCCTCGGAGTCGTCGTCGCCGTCGATCAGGGCCTTGAACCGCTGGAACTCGTCGAGGACGTACACGTCGGCGTCCAAGTAGTCGAGGCACGCCTCCGCCAGTTCCGCCCGCAGCGGCCCGACGAGATCCCACGAACTGTCCCGGAACTCGTCGAGGTTCTCCGCCGTCTGGCGGCAGGCGCTCTCGCGGACGGCCTCGTACAGCGTCGCGTCCGCGGTGAGTTCGAGTTCTCGGACGAGCCGGTCCGTGCGGCGGGCGGGCGTCGACCGCAGGCGGGCCAAGTAGCGGTCGGCCAGCCCAGGCCGCAGCCGCGGCCCCTCGTGCTTCGCCCGCCGCTCCTCCAGGTGGGCGGCCCAGTCGGCAGCCGGCTGGCGGACGCCGCCGCGGAGCAGGCAGGCCAGTCCTTGCCGGACCTCGGCGAGATCCGGGTCGCACGCCAGCAGGGCGTACAGGATCTTCCGCTCCCCCTGCTCGCCGGGGGAGTTGCCGACGTCGAACGACGTGCCCGGGGTCAGGGAGGTGAGCCGCAGCGGCTCGGCGGCTTCGGCCTCCGACGTCAGGGCGAGATACGCGATCCGGCCGGCCTCCTCCGGCGGGGCGGCCCGGTCCGGCAGCACATCGAGCTTGCGGAGGTTCTCCCGGCCGATGACCTGGTTCGACGCCACGTACACGACCCGCAGCGGCGTCGGGTCGCCCTCCCGCCGGCGCTTCTCCAGCAGCCGGGCGATCAGGCCCATCGCGACGATCGTCTTCCCGAGCCCGACCTCGTCGGCGACCAGCATCCGCGGCCGGTCCTCCGTCACGAGCCGGCGGTAGACCGCGTCGACCGTCGCCCGCTGGAAGTCCGTGAGCATCCCTAGCAGGCTGCTGAAAAACAGTGCCGTTTATCGGCGGGACGAACAGCGATAGTTCGCCGTCGAGGCGAACGAGCTCGGCTTGTCCATCGATCCGTTTTGCCGAGGCGGATCGGCCCGCCCGGACTTGCCGGCGGGCTCCGAACGAGCCCCGTTCAGAGCGAAACGAAGGTCGTCCGCGGTGGCCGCCGAATTGATCACGTCGATCACGTCGGCCTGAGTTTTTGGATGCGAATCAGGTTATAAGCCGCCGCGGAGAGCTCCAGCTGTTGCCGGAGTTTCCAGCGGCCGACGTGCCGGCTGCGACCGAGGCCCGCGATCGTCTTGAGCCAGCCGAACCCCTCCTCCACTTTCTTTCGGACCCGCTGCGAGACGGCGTATTCCGCGGTCGCGAGTCTCGCTTTCATTCGCAGGCGCGCTTCGATCTTCTCCCGCCGATCGCTGCGGGCGGTCTTCGGGTCCGCCGGCTCGGCGTCGCGCATCGCCACGTGCGGGACGATTCGACGCGATTCAAGCTTCAACAGCAGCGGCCCGCTGTCGTATCCCTTATCCGCTCCGAGCGTCTTGGGCGAGCGGCCGCGCTTCCGCCGATAGCGGTCGAGCAGCTCGATCGTCGCCTCGGATTCGGCCGTGCCGTTGGCTTCGGTCACGGCCACCTCCATGATCAGACCGTTGCGGTTCTCCGCGAGCGAGTGGCCCAGATGAGCCAGCAGCGCCGGCTTGCCCGGCCCCTTGCAGTACAGCCTGGCCTCGGGATCGGTGCGGCTGCGATGCGTGGCGTTGGTCCGCTTCCGACCGTGAAAGTCTACCTCGGCGTTTCGGCTCTTAAAGCCGGCGCCGTCTTGCTCGTTCTGGTCGTCGTCGACCGACCCGATCGGCCGAAAGCTCTTGGTCGAGGCCATCGACTCGATCATCGTGCCGTCGACGCTGAAGTGATCGTCGCTGCACAGTCCCGCGGCGATCGCCTCGGACACGACAGCCTCGAAGAACGCCGCGGCCAGGCCGTGCTCCTCAAGCCGCGTTCGATTATGGGTGAACGCGGTGGCGTCGAAGGCGTCCTCGGCCGGGTCCATGTCGAGAAACCAGCGGAACAGCAGATCCGTGTCGATCCGCTCGACCAGTTGCCGCTCGCTGCGAACGGAGTAGATCGCCATGAGCAGCAACGCTTTAAGCAGTCGTTCGGGCGGCACGCCGGGCCGGCCGGTGCGGCTGTAGGCCGCCGAGAACCGCTCGTTCAAGCCGGCCAGGATCGCGTCGACCCGCTTCTTCAGGGGACGCAGCGGGTGATCCGGCCGAATCCGGCTCTCCAGATCGATCGAGAAAAACATCTTCGGCTGGCGGTCGGCTTGTCCACGCATCGCAGCGCCTCGGCTCGGGAAACGAGGCTCCGAAGCTAGCGCGAACGAGCCGCCGCCGCGAGCGAGTTTTTCAGCAGCCTGCTAGGGCCCGGCCGATCCCTTCGGCCAGCCGCCCGTCGGCGTCCCCGCTCGGTGTCATGACGGCGTTCACGGGGCGTCCTCCGGCGCGGCCCCGCCGTCTGGGAGGGCCGCGCGGAACGACCGCCAGAACGCGAGGAACGTCTCCGGCACGACGGGCCCGCCCGGACCCTCCCCGGGGGCGCCGTCGTCGGCGTCGCACAGCTCCTTGATCACCGCGTCGATCTCCTTCAGCCGCCCGGGGCGGCGGGAGGCCGTCACCAGCAGCCGCTCCAGGATCGGCGCCTGCCGGTCCCGCGGGCTGCCGTCGGCGTCCCCGGCGGTCGACCCGTCGCGGCGACGGTCGTCGGCCGGGGGCTTCTCGAACTCCTCGGCCAGCAGGAAGCGGAGGTACTCGAGGAATCCCCCGGCGTCGCCGACCACCCCGCGGACGATCACCCCGACCCGGCCCTCCGGCAGGCCGGTCACATCGATCTTTTTCAGGAACGACCGCAGCGGCTCCCCGTCGCGAGCGATCTCGAACTCGAGGAACCGGCTGAGGTGTCCCTCCGTGACGTTCTCGAACCGCAGGTCGACCCGCGGCTCCCGCCCCAACGGCCGGCGTTTCAGGCCGGAGTTGAACGCCCCGACGGACACGTCCATCCCGTCCAGCGGCAGCCGGTCCGCCCCGATCAGCGTCAGCTCCAGGTCGTAGTTCGCCCCGTTCGCCGACCGGACGACCGCCGCCCGGGCCACCTCCAGCGATTCGAGCAGGTCGAACTCCAGCCGCCGCACCGCCCGCTCGGCCGCGGCGTCCCCCTCGGCGGCGGCGGGTTCCTCCGGCGGGGCGAACTCCTCGAACGCCCCGCCGGCCCGGTCCGGGCCCAGCATTTCGTCCAGCAGGCGGTCGATCCCGACCGCCTCGCCGGAGCCCCGCAGTTCCAGCAGGAACTCGACGTTCTTCTCCAACGCGGCCTTCGTCGCGTTCGCCGACCCGAGGAACCACCGGCTGGCCCGGCCGTGGGTGTGGTAGACGAACAGCTTGGCGTGGAGCTCCTGCCGAGCCGCTTCGCCCCCGCCGTCCTCCGCGTCGTCCCGCGACTCGCCCTCGACTACCAAGTCGGAGAGCGCGTAGGCCTGAAGTCCCGCCAGGGCGGCCGCCGGCAGGCGCCGCAGTTCCTCCGTCCGCCCGAACAGTCGCCGATCGCCGGTCACGTTCCGCCGCAGCCCGTCGAGGGCGTGTTCGTGGACGAACGGCGAGATGCAGAGGACCCGCTCGCCCCGCTGCCGCCCGACCGGGTTCCGCGAAGAGCCGCCGATCCCGATCGGGTGGAAGCGAACGGCGTGGAACCCCTTCGGCGGCGCGAACCGCACCCGGGCCAAGTCGTCCAGAAATGCGTCGGCGCCTTCGAAAGTCTTCCGGCCGGCGAGGTACCGGACGAAGTCGACGAGCGGGGCGTTCCACTTCTCCGGCTTCTCGCCGACCTCCCCCTCCAAGGTCGCGGCGAGGTCCCAGCTCCGTTCCGCAGTCAGGTTGCGGCTCAGCACGAGCAGCCGGTACCGCGTCGGACCGCCCTCCCCCTCGAACTGCAGGACCCAAACCTTCGGGTGGAACGAGGCGAACGGTCCGGCCGTCGGGACGCCGACGACGCAGTCCTCCAGCAGCCCGTACAGCCGGTTCTGACGCGGCGGGACCTTCACCCGCCCCCGCTGGTGGTAGACGCGGAGGACGCCGGCGCTGCGGCGGATCGCGTCGAGCAGCTGGACTCGCTCCCCGCCGCCGGTCCCCTCCAGCGTCTGCGCGAAGAACAGGGCGACGGGCACCGACAGCAGCGTGTCCAAGTCCAGCGAGTACGTCGCCGCGACCGCCCGGGCGAGGGCGTAGCCGTCCGGCGGGACGAGCTGCTCGCCGTAGTCGACGCGGTGTTTGCGGAGGTCAAGCACCGGCCGGCTCCGCCCGGGCCAGTCCGTCGTCGACGTCGCGGACCATCGTTCGGGCCTGCGGCAGCCGGTACTCCAGCCGGTCGATCCCGACCCAGTCGTCGACGCGGCCGTCCGCTCCCTCCCGCAGGCGGGCCCGCGGGCCCTTGTTCAGCCGCTCCTGCCGGGAGACGAGGGCGTCGAGTGCGGCCTCGTCCGCCCCAGCCCGCACGGCCCGGATCCACTGCGTCACGAAAGTTCGGGTGAACGGCTTCACCGCCCGCTTCGCGCGGGCCGCGGCCTCCCACAGGCGGTCGGTCTCCCAGCGGTCCCAGGGGAACTCGTCCAAGCCGGCCCGCCACGCGGCCCAACGGGCCTCCGCCTCGTCGCGGGTCTCCGGCGTGCCCTTCGGCTGGAGCAGGACGTTGTAGCGGACGTGGGCCCCCTCCAGCAGCCGCCAGAAGTCCCCGGCGGTCCGCAGGTCCCGCCGCAGGTCGGCCGGCAGTGGGTCTGTGAAGGCCGGCTCGTCGTACAGGTCGGCGAACCGAAGATCGGCGAGCGGCCCGAGAAAAGTCTCGCGGAGCGCGTCGTCCAGCATCAGGCGGCCGAGCAGGCTCTCCGGGACCCGCGTCTCGATCTGCCGCTTGAGAAGTCCGGCCTCGGCCGCGGTCAGGTCTAGGCGGACGGAGGCGATCCAGCCCTCATCGTCGTCCTCCCGGTCGGCGACGAGCACCCGCGGCTCGTGGGCGTCCGCCCCGCCATCGTCCGGATCGTTCTGATCCGTCGCCGTCAGCAGGTCGCCGATCTCCCGGAGCGGGTCCGCGAACGTCCGCACGAACTCTGCCAGGGACCGGTCGGACCGGACCAGGCCGAACGTCCGCAGGCCGTTCCAGTAGACCGCCGACGGCTTCCGCTGAGCGTCGCGGTCCCGGCCGTAGAACTTCGACCCGACGATTCCCAGTCGGGTGTAGTCCTCCCCGTCCCCGGAGTGGTTCCGGCAGAGGCTCTCCATCACGTCCCGCTCCCGCTCCGGCAGGTATCCTGCCAGCGGTGTCTTGCCCCGCTCCCGCCGCGACAGGCCCTCGTACTCCTTCAGAATGCGGGGGACCGTCAGGAAGTACTTCGCCCGGGTCTGGATCGTGGACAGTCCGGGAAACAGTAAGTCAGAGAACGAGTCCCGGATCGACCCGATCCCCAGCTCGTCCAGCACCGACGCCCCGCCCAGCAGGTCGAGCACGGACCGCACCCGATCCCGGTGCTCCGAGGAGAAATCCACCCAGCCGATCGCGGACCGCATCGGACGACTCATCGGCGGGCGTTCGGGACGAGAAGCGGGAGGGGTCGGCGGAGTCGTGGGGGCGGACGCCGGCGGGAAGTCATCGTCCCCGCAGACGGGGGCGGTCTCCACCGTCGGCGGTCCGGCCGGCGTTTAACGGGTCGTCCGACGCCCGAGCCGCAACCCCGCCCCCAGGCCGACGATGACGAGCATCGCGGCGAGGCCGCCGGCGGCGAGGTTCAGCGGGGCCGCCCACGCGGGACGGGTGGTCGTCGTCGTGGTCCCGTCCGGAGCGGTTGCGGTGATCGACTCCGGGCCGGCCAGCTCTTTCAGCGGTTCCTTCAACGTTCCGGCGAAGGCGTCGGCGGCCTCAGCGGTCTCGCCGGCGGCGATCAGCAGGGCCCCGGCGAGGCCCGCGGAGACGATCGTGCCGGGCTGGGCGGCGAGCTCCGCCAAGCGTTCCCGAAGACCGGCCGTGTCGCCGGCCTCGACGGCGTCGGCGAGGGCGTGCCGGGACGACGGCGGGAGCGCGGCGAGTTCGTCCGCCCGGCGGGCCAGGCCGAGGGCCGCGTCCTCGTCGCAGCGGGAGAGCAGCCGCAGGCCGTCCGCCCGCGCGGCTCGGGTCAGCCGCACGCCGAAGCCCGGGTGACGGGCCTCCGCCTCCAGCACGTCGTCGCCGTACTCCCGCACGAGCCGGGCGATCCCGTCCGGCTCCCGCCCCAACGCGGCGACCGCCTCGTCCGTCAGTCCCTTCGGCAGGCGGTCCAGGGCCGGCAGCAGCGTCCCGGGGTGCGGGGCGGCCGCGTTCAGCGCCGCCGGGCCTCGCTCCCGGGCGACCCGGACGGCGACCTCGCCGGCGCCCTCCCGCGTCGCCCGCTCCAGGACCTCCTCCAACCCCTCGCGGCCGCCCAGTTCTGCCAACTCCCGGGCCCCCTTCGAACCGAACCGCTCCGCGATCTCCGCGACGAGCTGCTTCGCCAGCGGGGTCGCCGGACTCGCAGCCGCCCGCGGCGGGGCGGCGAGCAGGGCGGCGCCGGCGAGCAGCAGGGCGAACAGCGGCAGGGCGAACGGGCGGGCGGTCATCGGTGGGCGGGGAGAAGGGATTGGCGGAAGAAGGTGAGGGGGACGCGGACGCCGCGGCCCGTCAGGCGTCGTCGCCGAGGACGGCGGCGCGAAGGGCCTCGGCGGCGTCGGCGTTGAGGCGACGGGCGGCGGCGGCGAACTCGTCCCGCACGCCGGGGGCGCCGTGGCCGCCCTCGATCAAGGACCGCTCCAGGGCGTCCAGGTAGTTCCGCATCGTGCCGGCCAGCTGCGCCTCGAGCCGTTCGCTCATCCACCAGTCGATCGCCAACCCGACGATCACGCCGCCGGCGATCCCCGCCGCCACGCCCGCCGGCCCGCCGACCGTGCCCGCGGCCCCGCCGCCGGCCGCCCCGCCGACCATCGCCGACCCGCTGGCCAACGCGGAGACGCCCACCGCCGCCGCCGCCCGGGTCGCCGCCTGCACGACCAGCCGGGTGAGGATCTGGGTGAGGGCGTAGCCGATCAGCTCCCCGCCGACCTCGCTGAGGATCATCGTCCGCAGAGAGTCCGCGGCGTCGGCCCGCAGCTCGACCCGCAGCCGGTCGTCGAACGCCGCCCGCACCCGCTTGACGCCCGCGGGGTCCATCTCCAGCCGCACGGCCAGATCCCGGGCGGACAGCGCCGCGTCCACGTCCGCCAGCAGCGTATTCCGGCTGGCGAGCAGGTCCGCCCGCAGCCGCTCAGCCGCCCGGGCCACCGCGTCCCGCAGCTTGGCGTCGCTGACGACGTACCGGGCCACCTTGCGGTCCACGTACGCCCCCACGCGGTCCGCGCCGTCCTCGGCCCACCAGTCCTGCGCCGTCCGCTTCGCCAGCACGCCCCGCGTGTTGAACGTCATCATGTCCTCGGTAAACACCGGGACGCCGGCGGAGAACCCGCCGAACGCCTCCCGCAGATCGTTCACCGCCCGGCCGACGGCCGCGCGGTTGCGGGCCTCGAACGGCGTCATCAGGGGGAGGATCTCCTGGGCGTAGACCTCCGCCGGCGTCGGCGCCGGCGGTTCGACCGGCGCGACGACCGGCGTCGGCGCCGCGGCCGGCGCCGGGAAGGCGACCGGGGCATCTTCCCCGAGTTGATACGCCTGCCAGACCGCCGCCCCGCCCAACGCCAGCAGTGCCGCCAGGGCCAGGATCCCCGCCACCCCCGCCCACGTCGCCCCCCGCCGGTCCCCGGCGGAGGTGCGAGCGTACGCGGCGGCGGCGGAGCGGGGGCGGGCGGCGTTCATGGCGGGCGGGGGAGCGGACGTGCGGGGAGGAAGGTCGGGGACGTTGGCGGGAGCGGTTCGGGTCATTAGGCGACTCCGAGGTGCCAGTGCTGGAAATACGTCGCCCGGCCCGCGGCCCTGACGCGGCCCCTCGCGAAATCGGCGTTCGCCCGCGTCCGCGGCGCCGGCGCTAGGCTGCGGACATGTGGTTTCTGCTGGCCTACGACGTGAGCGATCCGAACCGACTGCGGAAATGCGCCGCGATCCTGGAAACCGCCGCCGTGCGGGTGCAGAAAAGCGTGTTCCTGGCGGAGCTGTCCCCCCTCGACCTGGACGCGCTGCTGGACGCCGCCGCCGTCCACCTGGACCCCTCCGCAGACCTCTTGCAGGCGTGGCGCCTGGCGCCGGGCGAGACGCCGACCGGCCGTGCGCGGGGGCGCCCGGCGGCGATTCGCCCCGAGGCGGTGGTGGCCTCCGCGACCGGCGCGCTGCTCGTCCCAGCGTCGTCGGCGCCCGATCCCCGGGCCGGGGGAGATCCGCAGGGGGGGGTCGGGCGCCGACGAAAACAGTTGACCCGGCAGCCGGTTAGGGCGACACTGCGTCGCCCGGCGAGGCCGACGTTTCGCCCGGCGGACCCCCCAAACCGGGGGGTCGGGCAAACGGCTTGGCAACGTCTTGAAGGTCAAGAGGTTACAACTGCCGGCGCCTCGCCGGGCCTCCGCTAACCAGGCGGGTTGAAACCGGGCGTAGTGCTGCGGGTGGGTGCTGGCCGTGATGAGCCGCAGGCCTCGCCGGGCCTCCGCTAACCAGGCGGGTTGAAACGTTAGCTGCCTCACGCCACACCAGCACCTGGGCACTGGTGCCTCGCCGGGCCTCCGCTAACCAGGCGGGTTGAAACGGCGAGACGACCCTCGTTGAGGTCCGCGAACAGCTCCAGCAAGCCTCGCCGGGCCTCCGCTAACCAGGCGGGTTGAAACATCCTTGGGGGCCGCCGCCAGCTCCGGCGTCCGGTACGCCTCGCCGGGCCTCCGCTAACCAGGCGGGTTGAAACCTCGACGACCATGTCGAGGAGCGTGGCCTTGACCCAGCGCCTCGCCGGGCCTCCGCTAACCAGGCGGGTTGAAACTTCGTCTTCAGGACGGCAACGAGCGCGTCGAGGACGCCGGGGCCTCGCCGGGCCTCCGCTAACCAGGCGGGTTGAAACCAGGCGTATCGCCGCGCACACGGTAGGCCTCGGAGCCCGCGCCTCGCCGGGCCTCCGCTAACCAGGCGGGTTGAAACCCTTGTGTCTGTTGTGGTAGTGCGCCGCCTCCAGGGCGTCGCCTCGCCGGGCCTCCGCTAACCAGGCGGGTTGAAACGGGTTGCGGATGTCGAACGAGGGGCGCTCAGCCAGCGGAGGCCTCGCCGGGCCTCCGCTAACCAGGCGGGTTGAAACGCGACCAGGAGGGCCGCGACAGCCTGCCGACGGTTGTCGCGCCTCGCCGGGCCTCCGCTAACCAGGCGGGTTGAAACATCAGAATCCAGTGCCCAAGCATGTACAACGTACTCGCCTCGCCGGGCCTCCGCTAACCAGGCGGGTTGAAACTCGACGTACTTCTGCCCCAGCAGCACCCACCCCTTTTCGGCCGCCTCGCCGGGCCTCCGCTAACCAGGCGGGTTGAAACGACGGAGAACAGACCGCTCGCCGGGGGGCGCTCAAGGAGTGCCTCACCGGGCCTCCGCTAACCAAGCGTGTTGAAACGCGGGGATCTTCTCCAGATCGCACCGCATCAGCTTGGGGGCGCCTCGCTGGGCCTCCGCTAACCAGGCGGGTTGAAACTCCTGCCAATCCTCAATCTCTTGAAGGGCGTTGGAGAATTCGCCTCGCCGGGCCTCCGCTAACCAGGCGGGTTGAAACGAGACGATAATGTCGAGGTCTTTGGCCGGCTCCTCGGCCGCCTCACCGGGCCTCCGCTAACCAGGCGGGTTGAAACGTCGGTCCGCCCTCCTGCATCCGGCGGAGACAGTCGGTCCCCCCCGTCTGGCTTCCGCTCATCAGGCGGGTTGAATCGGTGTTTGTGTCAGCGGGACGTATGGGCTGTAGAAGTCCATGCGTTCCGTCGGGCTTCCGCTACGCAGGCGGGCTCAGCCCACGTTTCGCATTCCGCTTTTGAACCGATCGGCACACGCCGACGTTGCGGGGCGGGTTCTCCCGCGCTCGATGGCTTCTCGTGCCCGCCCTTCGCCCCGCCGCTGATCCTCGCCCCGTGCGGCCCCGGCCCAAGCGGGCGGCGCCGTTCGGGCCGCGGACGTGGCACTGCGTCGGTCCCGGACGACTGGGCACCCGGGGACCGCGGGCCGTCTTCTCGCCCCTGCACGGCGAGCCGGTCGCGGTGCGGACCGGGCGGCTGGATCTGGTCTGCTGTTACGGGACGGTGCACCTGTCGGCGGCGGCGCTATATCGGTTCTGCCAAGCCGGAACGCCGATCGCCCTATTCAGCGCCGACGGCCGCCGCGTTCGCGGACGCCTCCTGCCCGAACGCCCCGGCCCCTCGGCGGCGGGTCTGCGCGACCGACAGTTCGCCGCCCTCGCCGACCCGGATCGCAGACGAGAACTGGCCCGCCGGTTCGTCCTCGACAAACTCGCCGCGCAGGGAACTGCCGCCCGAGAGTTGCAGAAGCGCGGCAAACCCGGGGCGACCGCGGCGCTGCATCGGTTGCGCAATGCATGGCGGCGGGCGAACGCGGTCGACTCGGTCAACGCACTGCGAGGGGTGGAGGGGGGCGCGGCGGCGATCTGGTTTCGCCTGTTGGCTGCCACGCTGCGGCCGGGCTGGTCGTTCGCCAAACGGGTCCGCCGCCCGCCGCGGGGGCCGGTCAACGCCCTGCTGAGCCTCGCCGGGACGTTGGTGGTCGAACGAGCCGCCGCCGCGGCCGCCGCCCGCGGGCTGGAGGTCGACCGCGGCTGCCTGCACGAAAATCGCCCCGGCCGGCCCAGCCTCGCCTGCGACCTGGCCGAACCGCTGCGGGCCGACGCCGTCGGCCGGTGGACGTTGGCGGTCTGCAATCAGGGGCGACTGAGCCCGGCGGATTTCGAGGAACATCCGTCGCACGGCACGCGGCTGAAGCCGGACTGCTTTCCCGTGGCCCTCGCCGACTGGGAGACCCACTGGGCCGTCCACGACCTGCGGGAGCGGTTGAACGGGGTCGTGACGGAGTTCGTCGCGGCGCTGGGGCGTCGTTCCGGGGGGCCTGGGGCCGGCGTAAGCCCTTGACCGATCGGGAGTTTGCGGGGAGACTGCGGCCCCGGTGGGGCCAGTTCCCCCGCCCGGTGGACCTCCCTTTTGGGGGGGCGGGCAAACGCGTTCACAACCTGTTGATCGTCAAGGGGTTGCGAGAGCCGGCGGCCTCCGCGACGCAGGCGGGTTGAAACGGCCAGCAGGTGACGCAGCAGTCGTCCACGACGCACAGCACGTCGCCCCACCGGGCTTCCGCTACTCAGGCGGGTTGAAACGTGACCGACTGGCCGACGGAGAGATTGGGGATGGGGGCGTCCCACCGGGCTTCCGCTACGCGGGCGGGTTGAAACACCAGCGTCCGCACACGCTCCGCCAGCAGGGCCTTGTCGAACGGCTTGGCATCACAGGGCTTCCGCTATCCAGGCGGGTTGAAACCCCCAGATCTGGTCCTCGAAGAACTCGACGAAGTCGTTCATCGCCCCACCGGGCTTCCGCTACGCAGGCGGGTTGAAACAGGGCGTAGTAGTACATCGTCGCCCAGTCGATGCTGTAGATTGGGCCCCACCGGCCTTCCGCTAACTAGGCGGGTTGAAATAGGGCGAACCGGCGAGCAGGGTCCGCAGGTTCGGGCCGTCGCCTCACCGGGCTTCCGCTACGCAGGCGGGTTGAAACCAGATGGCGACCACGTCGTCCGTGTGGAACAGGTCTTGAACGTGCCCCACCGGGCTTCCGCTACGCAGGCGGGTTGAAACACGTGAAAGAACACGCAGCCGTTCAGGTGGTCGACCCGCGTGATGCCCCACCGGGCTTCCGCTACGCAGGCGGGTTGAAACAAGCGGTGCGGGGTCTTCAAGTTGCACTTGTGCATCGCCGACCCACCGGGCTTCCGCTACGCAGGCGGGTTGAAACTTGACCAGCACCTTGCCGAGGTAGTTGGCGATGTCCACGCCGCCCCACCGGGCTTCCGCTACTCAGGCGGGTTGAAACTCGTCGGTGACGGGGTCTTTGTAGATCGCCCGGCCCTCGCCGAGCCCCGCCGGGCATCCGCTACGCAGGCGGGTTGAAACATGGTGCCCCGATGGGCCGCGTTGGGGAGCCCCTTGGTGGGCACGTCCCACCGGGTTTCCGCTACGCAGGCGGGTTAAAACCACTGCCCGTCGAACAATTGCTCGTAGTATTCGACCTCACCCCACCGAGCTTCCGCTAACCAGGCGGGTTGAAACGGGGTCTGTGTCAGAGGCACGTACGGGCAGCAGAAGTGCCTTCGCTACCTTGGCGTCCCCGGGCCGATCTGTTTCGGCCAATGACGGCCTGCACGCTGTTGGGCGTGCGGGCCGTTCTTTTTTGCCCGCCGCGTCAGGCGGGAACCGCGACCGGCGTAGGTGGGGCGGGACGTGAGTCCCGCATCCACCCGTCCAAGACCCCCGCCGCTCCCGCTCACTCATGCTCGCCCCCTCCGCCCGTCTCTCCGTCCCGTCCTGCCGTGGCGGAGACCCGCTGCCCGCCGAACGGCCGGCCTCGTTGGACCTGGCGCCGGAGGGGGACGCTCTGCCCGAGCGGGCGGCGCTGCGGGGCCTGCTGTCGACCCGCGCCGGGGCGATCGGCCGGCAGACGGTCGAGAAGGCCCTGTGGCTGTACTACGCCGCCCTCAGCCCCAATACGCCGGCGTGGGCGAAGGCCCGAATCGCCGCCGCGCTGGCCTATTTGATGATGCCGCTGGACGCCGTGCCCGACGCGCTGCCGGGCGTCGGTTTCGCCGACGACGCGGCGGCCCTCGCCTGGACCGTGGCGGCGGTCGCCTTCGCGATCGACGAGAACGTCAAGCAGCGGGCCCGGGCGAAGGCGGCCGACTGGTTCGACCCGGCGGACTGACCGCCGCGGGGCCGGGGGCCGTCAATCCAGAGTCAGCCTCCAGACGCCGGCGCCGGCGACGCGGTCCTTGCCGCACCCCAACCGGCCGGCCCACAGCAGCCAGGGCAGCAGGCAGGCCGGCACGTCCGCCCACGCCCCGGCCCCGCCGCACCCCCGCAGCGTCCGCCGTCGGCCCTGCCGGGTGGACTGGTGCGACTGCGAGAACGAACCCCAGCGGGCGTCCGCCGGCAGCGGCCGGGCGGATTCGGCGGCGGCGATCAGCGACGCGGTGTCCGCTCGCGTCAGCTCCCCGTCTCCCTCGCCCCAGCAGGCCAGCAGGGTCCCGACGGTCCGCACCGCCGACCGCACCAGCCCCGGCAGGTCCGGTTCGACCAGCGGGGTCCCGTCACGGCCGGTGAGGAACAGCGGGGCGGTCAGTTCCAGCCCCAGCCGCGGGATCGTCCCGGGGACGGCGCGCGGCCCGCCCGGCAACGCCGCGGGAATCAGTTCGTGCGTCGTCGGCCGGGCGATCCCGGCGAGGGAGAAGCGGACCGCGTCCGGCCCCAGTCCGCGGTCGCGTCCGGCCCCGTCCAACGCGGCCAGCAGTGCGTCCATGTGGGCGGCGGCCGGCCCGAGCAGCGTGAGTCGGAACAGCAGCCGGTCCCCGGGGGCGGCCCAGTCCGGGGCCGGCCCGGCGGGGGCGAGCGAGACCGGTTTGGGCACGCCGCCGCCGGCCCCGCGGGCCCGCCCCAGCGGCGACCCGGCCGGGACCGGTGGGGCGAGGGCCTCGTAGGTCGCGCAGGAGACGCAGGCCTCGGGCGACCCCGGCTCGCACCGCCCGCCGCCGGCCGTCGCGGGGCAGCGCCCGCGCCGGAGCGGCTCGGCGAGCGTCCCGCGGACCGCCGGCCCCAGCCAGGGGGCCAGCCGCCCGGCGGAGACGAACTCGAGCGATAAGCCGTCGACGGTGAGGACGCGCATCAGGCCGCCCCGGGCGTGCGATCGCCGCCGCGGGCCGCCTCGGCGATCTGGGCTCGATATTCGTCGAACGCCTGCGGGGCGACGCGGATGACGAGCCGGTCGGTCCGCCCGGCGAGGGTTCGCTCGAACGGGCTCTCCGCCTCCCCCTCCCGAACCTGGAACGCGGGCTCGAAGATCGCCCCGCGGTTGTAGTGGCCGCCGCCCAGCGGCATCGCCAGGACGCCGCCCAGTTCGCCGCGGGTGAGGTCCCGCCGCCGGGGCCGGTAGCGGACGACCACCTCCCGGCCGGCCCCGTCGGCGACGACGACGGCGATCCGCTCCGCCCCGAGGCGTTCCTCGCGGAACTCGTGCCAGAAGGTCATCAGGCTGAACCAGAGCGCCCCGAAGGCGACGACGATGGTGCAGCGGTCCAGCGCCTCCACCCACCCGCCCGGCAGCCAGCCGAACAGGGCGGCGGCGGAGGCGACCACGACCAGCGCGAACACCGCCGCCGACACGGGCCGCTCCCGCGGCAGGTCCCAAAACACCCTGCGCCCGGCCTCCCGGGCCGACGCCGTGCTCGTGACGGCGCCGGCCGGCGGGGCGGACGGGACCGCAGCCCCCGGGGACGCGGGGGGATCGGGGGGGACGGGGGAGGTCACGGCTCGGCCCCCCACGACTCCCCGGCCCGCCAGACGGCGTCCCGCTGGGTCCCAGGCATGGCGCGATTCAGGACGGGGTGATAGCGGCCGCTGTCAAGGACGCGGCAGACGGCCCCGGCCGGGATCGCCCCCCCGAGTGCCAACGCGAGCTTCATGGCGGAAGTCCCGCCGGTGAGTTCGAACAGCACGCGGCTCGCGTCGGCCCCCTCCAGAAAACGGGCGACCGACGCCCGCAGCGCATCGCCGAGGGCGGGCATCCAGGCGGCACCGGCGTCCGCCTGATCGCCCGGGTGGATGAACTCGCAGGCGTCCACCGAAAGAACGCCCCCCTGCCTCAGACGGCCCTGTAATCGGGCGGTCTTCGATCGAAACTCGTGGGTGTGCAACAGCAGAACGGCCGGCGGCGGTCGGAGAGCCCGGGCGGCCAGTTCGGCCGGCTCGGTCTGTCCGCTGACGACCGTCACCAAATGTGTTATCGGGCCGGGAGACTCGCCCGACGGGCTGACGTCGACGACAACGTGCGGCAGGATCGCGGCCCGGTAGAAGGCGTCCGCGGAGGGGGCGTCGTGCGGCCGCAACGCCTCCTCGTACTCCAACAACACGTCAAGGTCCGCCCGCGGGTCGGGCGGCAGGCGGCAGGCGGCCAGCAGCGGAGCCAGCGCGACCGCGGGGCGGGGGTCGGCGGCGAAGGTCCGGGGCGTCACGGCCGGCCCGGGGGACGCGGCTGCGTCCTTCACCTGCTGCAACTGGCCGTCCGGGGCAAAGAACTGAATCTGGTCGTCCCCCCACTCCGCCGCAATCTCTCGGGCGGCGGCAACCTTCGCGGGCATTCCCACGACCTCGTCCACGCCGCCACCCGGCCGCCAGGCGCCGGTCGCCCACACGCGGGGGTGTTCGCCTTGGACCCGCTCGTCCGGGGCGGTGGCGGCGGCGATCAGGCCGGCGGAGAGCGATGCGAACCCGCTGCCGGCGGTGAGGACGTCCGGGCTGAACCCGGACAGATCCGGCAGCGGGGGCCCGTTCTCCGCCGGCGGATCGTCCAGGGCCAGCTGGCGCCCGCGGCCTTCGTCCGGGAACTCCCTCCGGACGTCGTCGGCCACCGACCGCAAATCTTTCGGCAAGCGGGGGTCGTGAACCGGCTCCCCTGGATTGTCCACCCCCTCCCACCGCACCGGAATCGGCAGGCCCTCGCGGAGTGCCGCGCCCCCGCCGCGGCGCCAGCAGAGGACCGCGCAGGCTCCCGGCTCGTCCGGCCGGCGGGGGACACGCAGGAAAGCGTCGTCACACAGTGCCGCCGCCGCCTCGGCCCGGGAGGCGGCCGGCATCCACCACCCGGCCAACGCCGGCCCCAGCTGGGCGGCGAGTTCAGGGGCAGAGATCGAGGGGTCGAGAATCCGTCCAGGACTGACTACCGCCACGGTCATGCTCGGTCCGTCCGCACGACGGGCCAGTCCGCGTCATCCACCCGCAGCCGCAGCCCGGCGGCACCGTCGTCGGCCGTCGGCCCCAATGTGTCCCGAACCTTCTCGAACACGAACGCCGCGCGGACGGCCCCGTGCACTTCCTCGACCGTGGCGGCGGGGGCGTCGGCGATGGGGGCCCCGCCCAGCCGGCAGGTCGTGCCGACGAGCGCCTCCCGGGTCGCGTCGTCGCCGCCCGCCGCCTCGAACAGGACGACCAGGGGGGTCTCGCCGCTCGGCTTCGTGACGGCGGGAACGCGGACGGTCGCGATCACCGTCCCGTCGGGGGAGACGAACCGCGCCGCGGTGGGCGCGCCCGCCGCGGGCGTCGCCGCCGCCATCGCCGCCTGCGGAACGATCGCGCCCCACCGCACGGGATGGCGATATTCGGCCGTCGCCCGCGTGACCAGGCTACGTCCCTCGGCAGGGGGCGCGGGGGGCTTCGTGGTCGAGGTCGAAGCGACGACCTCCGCGGTGGTTTCGTTGAAATACGACCTGGGGTCGAGGGTGACGGCGAGGTCGGCCCACCAGTCGGCGGTGGGTAGTCCGGCCTCTGCGTCGAGGCGGGCGGCGTCCCGGGCGGCCTCGACTTCGCCGGACAGCCACCACAGGCCCGCGGCGTGTTCCGGCAGGACCAGGGCCCGCCAGTTGTCCAGTAGGTACGTGTCCGCGGCCAACGAGATCAGGTCGAGGTTCTCGCGCAGGGCCGCGTCGAGGTCGGCGCCCCGGCGGTCGAGTTCGCCAGTCGCGGGGGCGTCAGGGCCGACAGTCTCGCGGGCCGCCGCGGCGGCGGCGTGCAGGTCCGCCCGCGTCCGGAGCGGGGCGACGACGATCGCGTCGATCTCGAACTGGGACTCGGCGGCGTCGACCCGGTCGGCCAACCCGCCCAGCTGCGCGAGCAGCGCGTCGACCGCCGGGCCGGCCGCGGCCGAGCCGTTCTCGATCACCGCCGGCGGGAGCGGGGCCGATTCCCCGACCGCGCCGGCCAGCAGGCACCACCCGCGGGACACCGCCGCCATGAGCGCGGCGGCCCGGGCGGCCGGGGCATCGGTCGGGCCGGCGACCGCCGCCGCGTACTCCGGCCGGGCCGTGAGCATCCGCAGCCGGGTCCGGTGGCCTAACGGGTCGAGGGGCTTCTCCTTCATGATGTTGCTCCGCGCTGTTCCACCGCCGCCGGGGAGGGGTAGGCGGAGGGGCTTTCCCAGACGGCCCCGGGTTCGTCCGACGCGAAGCCCCACGCCCCGGGTGTGAGAAACCGGACGCCAGTCCGCCGTTCGGTCCGGCCGCGCCCCGTCTGCTTCACCTCGAACGTGTGGTGGATGTCCGGCAGGACCTGCCCCGGCGGACAATACGCGGCGACCGTCTCGCTCACCGCGGCCTGCCACTCAAGCCCCGGGAGGTGCCCGCCGAGCAGCGCGTCCAACGAAGCGTCGGGGAAGAATGCGGTCGTGAGACGCCCCCGACGCGGGGCGTCGAGGTACTGCAGGACGACCCGGGCCCCGTTCTCGAGCACCATCAACAGCATTTTACGGCCCCGGGGCGACTCGATCTTCCGGCCGTCCCGTACCACCGCTTTGCTGCCGTGCAGCACCGCGAGCGGAATCCCCAAGGTCTGACGTACGGCGGCGTCGGCCGCCGCGACCGCCGCGGCACACGCTTTCTTCAGCTTGGATCGGGAGTTCTTCGGGGCGAGGCGGACGAGGTCGGCAACGACCTCGGGCCCGAGCCACGCGTCCCAGCGCGGCCGCTCCGGCGAGTCGTCCGAAATGTGGGCGGATTTGTGGCGGTTCGGTCGCCTGGTGAGTTTGACCCAACGGTCGTCTTGAGCTTCCACGTCCCAGGTCGCGTCGCGGTCGTAGTTCGTGGAATGCGGGTCCCATCCGCGCGGGTCCGGAAGGTCGCGCCATACCAGCGGGTCGTCCGCGGCGTGCGGATCGTCGGCGGCGGTGGGGGCGTCACTCATCAGTCTCTCCGGAATCTCTACGTCCCCGCACGGCCAGGGCTGACCGGTCGTCCTTGGTTTTTCGCCACAGGCCCCGCACTTCCTCGGCGGGGCGGTGTAGGGCGTCGCGGCCGGACAGCGCCCGCAGGCGGGCGGCGAACGACCGTTCCTCCAGGAACGTCAGCCAGGGGAAGTTCTTCCGCAGGACGTTGGGGCGGCAGACCTCCTCGAAGTCGCTCCGCGTTTCGAATCGGTTCCACGCCCCGCCCAGGCAGAGCAGGACCAGCCGGTCCGCCGGCGGGCCGTCCGCCTCGACCGGTTCGCCTCCCACTGCCCGCAACCTGGCGAGGTCGTCGCCCGTGAAGACGTCGTGGTGGTCGACGTGCGGCAGGGCGACGTTCCACCAGTAATCCAGCCGCACAACCCGGTGCCGTGAGCGTCTGAAGCGTTGGAAGACCGAGTTGTCCACTAGCCCGGCGACGTCGGCCACGATCGCGACCCGTTCCCGGGAGGTGTCGGCCGCCAGCAGGGCGTCGTCGACCGCCGCCGGATCGACGGCCCCCAGTTCGTCCAGCCAAGCGAACCAGTCCCCTCCGGGACCCGTGAACCCGGCCGGGGCGACCCGCCACAGCCCGTACGCCGCGGCGATCAGCACGCGGGAGAGAACGTCTTCGGCGTTCAACCGTGCGACGTCGTCGGGGGAAAACGCCGGCGCCTCCCCGTCTAAAGCGCCGGCGAGCGGCGTGAAGGCGTCCGGGCCGGGGTCGGCGGCGTCGGGCCCGGAAGCGGCGGCCCGCCGATCGCGGGCGCGGCGGCGGCGTTCGGCCCGTTCGAGGTCGCGGACGCGGTTCTCCGCCACCCGGGCGGCCCACGCCCCCGGCAACCCGGCGGCGGGGTCGTACTGGTGCCACACCCGCACAAGGTGCTCGTAAATCGGCCCGAGTAGTTCGTTCGCGTCCGCCCGTCCGTGCCGACGCCGCGCGCAGGACTCCGCCGCTTCCGCCGCGAGGGCGGCGAGGGCGGCGAGGTTGGGCGGCGGGGGGCGGCGGCCGATCAGGGGGCGGGCGAAGGTCGGGGCGTCACCGTCTCGGCGCGGACGATACCGTGGTCGGGTCGGCGGCGGCGAGGAGGAACCTTCGGACCGCCTCCCAGTCCGGCGCCCCCACCCTGCCGCGGCCGGCCTTGGACTTCCAGCTCATGCCGGCCGGGGCGAGCGGCGCTTTCAACCAGAGGACCGCCGGCACGAACGGCCCGTGACGGTCGTTCACCCGGGCGACGTGTAGCAGAACCGGGGAGGCCCGGCGGGTCGCGCCGGCGGCGGCGCCGTCGATGTCGACCTTTCCGCCGCTGTTCTTGAAGAAGTAATTGTGCGGCAGGCCGAAGGCGGCGCGCGGGGGCGGCGTTTCTCCAGAGTAGTACTCGCCGCCGGGCAATCGGAAATCCGGGTCCGCCCGAACCGCTTTCATCACCTCGGAAATACGTACTAACACGTCGTCCCAAGATCGGCCGGAGAACGGCGGAGTGACCACGCAGCACCGGTCTAGCCGCGAGAAGTCGCCGTCGCCGGCGAGGTCGGCCGTGCGCGGGTCGCCGGGGTGGCAGTCGGTGCCGGACGGAGAGAGCATTCCGTCCGGAGCGGACGTTCGTCCTCCCCAGGCGACGGTCCGGCCGCGGGCCAGATCCCGCCACTGCTCCGCAGGCCGCAATCCGCGGAACTCGTTCTCCCAGAACCAGCGCTCCGGCTTTTCGCCCGAGGTAGCCGGCACGTCCGGCACGGCGGCGGCGTCGAGGTTGACGACCTGAACGCTGCCCCACCCGCGGCGGGATCGGGCCCCCAGCCCGCCGAACGTATGCCACAGCGTGAGAGCGTGCCGCAGGTGTTTGAAGTCTCGGGCTCGATCTTCCGGCGACTGTCCCCGTGTCGGTCGGACGGCTACGTCCACGAGTAATCGCTGTCCCTCCCGGAACGCAGGCCGGGTGAGCCCCTCCTTCCGATCCCAGAGCCCCTGACCGAGCAGGTACTGAAGCTCCAGAGGCGGGCGGTGCAGAAGGTGGTCGCTTTGGCGTCCCTCCTCCCGGCTGGCGGGAATTGTTTCCGGCTCGCGACCTGCAACCGGCCGCACCCAGACCCGCCCCTGGGTCGCCCCGGCCGATCCGGACGCGGCCCCGAACAACTCGCGCTCCCGCTGCCGCCAGTCATCGGCCAACCCGTCGACGTGCAACGTGCGCAGCCAGTACCGCCACTGCCCAATCAGGCTGGCCGGGCGGAGCAGTTCGTTCTTTAGATCGGCGGCGGTCGTGCGATCGCCCGCCGCCCCGCCCAGGAAACACGGTGTGATCAGTTCCAGTTCCAGGCGGACCCACTTCATCTCGCCGCCCCTTCCGCCTCGGAAATCAGGAAATAGCCGTATCCCTTCGCCGTCTTGCCGCCGGCGCCGAGATCCTCCAGGGCGGACCGGCACCACGCCGCGGCCGACGGCAGCAGGGCCGTGCCGGCGGCGGTGCGGGCGGTCAGCGCGACCGCGTAGGTGCCGCCCGAGGCGACGAGGAACGGGACCGGAACTGGGTCCTCGATCTCGAGCGGGGCGATGGCCCCGGTCGCATCGGCGTAATACTTGGGGAAGTGGGGCGTCATCACGTCCACCGCCAGCCCAAACCCGGACCCGGGCCGAGGCAGGGCGTCGTGGAACACGACCGAGCCGGTCCGTCGCCATTCGCCGTTTTCGGAGCGGGGAGGCGTCGGCTCCTCCTCCGGACCGAAGACGGCGTCGAGCATTTCGGCGGTGGGTGGGGCCGCCTCGCCGCGGAATTCCTCCAAGATGGCGGGGTCAGTCGCGATCTCCTCCGCGGTTAGCGTCGCCCAGGCCCGCGTCAGCCCCTTGAGGGCGGAGCCGGGCAGGTACGGCACACCGAGCGGGCGATGCAGCGTGAGGCCGGTCTCCAGCGGCGTTTCGTTGCCCAACCCTGTCACCCATCGCCAAGCGGGAGAGGCGTCGAACCGGACGGACGGGACGGAGGTCAGCAGGGCGTCGGCCCGGGCGTGGTGTGCGGCCAGTGGGGGCGTGACGGCACTGCGGTAATAAGCGTTCGCCCGGTCGACAAAGTCGAACAGCCACTTCCCCTTCAGCCCGTCCACCTTCCGGCCTGCGGCTTCGGACTTGGCGAACGCCAGCCGCTCCACCGATTTGTACTCGGCGGTCAGGTACGGGATGGGCAGCAGGCGGTCGAAGACCAAGCCCGGGTGAAACCGCTCCGGCTCCGGCACCGGACGATCGCCGTAGAGATCCCGGACTGCTCCTGGCGCGGGCGGCCGCCAGTGAAGGCTCTCGTAGGAAACGGCGGTCGCCATCAGTCGTCCCCCTTCGGCAGTTGCGAATCCGCGAACCGCCGCAGCCAGTGCAGAAGGGCCAACGCCTCGCCGGTCGCGCGAACCGCCTCCGGCGTGGTCCGGCCGGGGGCCATCAGCCACGCGAGCGGGTCCAGCGGTCCGCCGTCCGGGTCGACGCCGGCGAGTTGCTGCGCAGTGGTCAGCAGGTTCCCGCGGCCGGTCAGCTCGCCGACGATCCACCCGCCGAGGTGTCGGTAGAGCAGCACGTCGGCGAACTCCTTCTTCCCTTCGGCGGGTTTCTGGTCGCTGAATCCCTTTGAGGCCCAAAACGCGAACGCCTGTCCCAGACCGTTCCGCTGGATCAGGGCCCCGGCCGACCGCGATTGGCCGCGGTACCGCTTCTTCACGTCGTCAGGCTGGTCGCGAACCTCCGCGATCCGCTCCCAGGCGAAGGCGGCGCGGCGGCGGTCGACGTCGCCGGTGGCCAGCGGGGCGGGCGATCCGAACGACGCCCCGGTGCCGGAGGCGGAAGCGGCGGCCTGTTTCGAGCCGGGGGCGAGCCTGGGCGGGCGGCCCGGCGAGCCGGGCAGGGGGGCGATCGGCATCGGTCAGTTCTCCCGATTCGCGGCCAGTACGGCCGGCTTTGCGAACGCGGCCCGGCACTGGCCGTAGCCGATCGTCTCCTTGCCCCCCACCTGCAACCGCCCGCCGACGTACTCCCGCAGGGTCGTCAGCAGGTCGACCGCCCGGTGCGCGTCCGGCAGCGATTCGCCGTCCGTCCGCGGCGTGCGGGCGTCGGTGCAGGTGATCACGGCGACGAGCACCGACTCGGCCGGCAGCAGTTCCTCGGTCCACAACTGCCCCTGCTTCACCGTCTTCGTCTCGTCGTCGAGATGAACGCGGGTGACGACCTCCGTCGCGAACCGCGCGAAGTGGGCGAAGCTGTCGTCCGACAACACGGCCAGCCGCTCCGCCAGGTCGCCCGGTAGGTGCAGGTCGTCGTCAGCGGGGGGAGCCTCGACCGTCGCCCCGCAGCGAAAGGCGAACTCCTCCAGCACCGCGTGCTCCCCCACCTTCAATGCGGTGCCGGCCGTGAGGACCGCCTCGTCCGAGCCCGGCGACGGCGAAGCCGGCAGCGGGTCGGCGGCACCCAAGGCCGCAAGGTCCCGCCGAACCCGTTCCAAGGCGTACGGGCTGGTCACACGGGCGAACACGCCGGACAGGCTGCGCACCGGGAACAGCAACAGTTTGGCGTCGCCCACGGACAACGCCCCGGCGTGGGTCGCGTCCTGGTCGCCTCCGGCGTCGGAGCCGAACAGAGCGTGAACGAGCACCTGCGCGTCTTTCAGCACGGGCTCGGCGTCGAGTTTGTCCTTCCGTTCCTTCTCCTTCAGTCCGGCCAGGGCGGCCGTCAGGCCGGTGCGGTCCTCGACGGCCTGCCGCAGGGCCCCCTTCAGCGAAGAGCCGCGGAGCACCGGTAGGCCCGTCGTGCGTTCCCGCTGGATCGGCAGGTCGACAACCCCCAACTCCTGTCCGCTGCCGGCGTGAATGCCAGAGTGGGCGTGCAGGGTGAGAATCGTGTAGGCGTGAGCCATGCGGCGGGCGGGGTCGGGACTCGCGGGGGAAAATGAACGGGGGCGGGAGCGTTACGCCGCCGGGGCGGGCGTACTGACGCCGTGAGGGGGCGATTCGCCCCAAGATCCGACGAACGCCAGGCCGAAACCGGCGAACGCCCGGGAGTCGTCCAGCCGCTCGCCCTGTAGTCCGCCCAAGGCGTCGAGTTGTGCGGCGGTCGGGGCGTCGTCGAACTCGAAAAACCAGCTCGTCCCCGACGACAGCAGACGCCGGGCGGGCTTGGGGCGGTTCGCGGCCATGTCCCAGCCGCTGGCGAAGGTCGCGGGGCCGGCGGCGAAACCGACGAGGCGGCCGAGGTCGATCCCGCCGCGGTTCGCGCGGTGCGGGGCGCCGCCGCCCCCGCCGTTGACCCAGGAAGGCTTCCAGCCGGACTTGAAGTACGCCGGGGCGGCGAGCGTCAGCGTCCAGCGGCGGGAGGCGGCGACCGCCTCGCGGACGCGGGGGCCCGTCTCGGCGGGCAGCCAGCCGTCGCCCGGCCCCTCCGCCGTGAGACGAGTCCACGCCTGCCGCCGTTCGCCCCCGGCGTGCACGAGGGCGAGCGCGCCGGCCTCCCCGGCGGGGACATTCTCGACGCGGGCCAGCAACCCGTAGCGGCCGGTCGCGGCGTCCGCCGCTCCGCCGCCGGCGTCGCCGCCGGCCCAAGGTGCGCGGGCGTGCCAGCGGTGGGCCGTGAGGGTGTAAAGCTGCCCCCGTCTTGTGGTGCGGCGGGAGTTGTCCCGGGCGATGCCGACCCGCGGCTCCTCCGCCGCCAGCGCCGTCCGAGGGACGACCGCCGACGGCAGCCCCCCCGCCAGCGTCCGCGAGAAATCCTCGGCGGTGAGGAACCCGTCGGCCGGGCGGCCGCGGAACCCGTCGTCGGGCGGCAGCGTCGGCTGCAGGCCTTCCCGATCGCCGTCGAACCCGCCGGCAGGCGGGGCGTCGAGCGGGGCCGCCCGCCGGAGGGCGTTCGCGTCGATCTGCTCGCCGTTCGGATCGGCCATCAGGAACGCCGGGGCGGGGAACAAAGGCGCGGCGGCGCCGTCGTCTCCGATCTCCGCCGGCAGGCAGCCCAGCACTCGCACGGCGTCGGCCGGCCAATCGCGGTCCGCGTCCGGGAGCGACGGCGGGCCGAGCAGCGGGTCGACGATCTCGCCTCGACGGTACGCCGTCCAGTCCCACCCGTCCCGGGCGTTGCCAAGGGCTCCGCGGACCAATCCGAAGACGACCTCCGGGGAGGGCAGCAGGTCGGCCTCGCCGGCGCTGGAGGCGGCTTGGGCGGCCCCGAACGGGCGGGACGTGCGGAAGAACCAAACGTCCTGCGGTTCGAGCGTCAGTCGCGTCGTGCCAGTCGTCATCGGTCGTCCGCCCCCCGCAGCGTGCGGGTGCCCAGCGTGACGACGCACGCCAGCAGCCCGGTGAGGTTGTCCCAGTCCGCGCCCGTCGCGACCGCTGGGTCGGCCGGCAGCAGCGGACGCAGTTCGTCGGCGAGGGTCCGGGCGACCGCCCGCGACATGTCCGCCCGGTCTTTGGGGGACGGCGGCGGATCGATCGAGGCGAGGTGCCGTTCCGCCAGGCGGGCGAACTCCGCCAAGGCGTAGCCGCCGTCGCGGCCGCCCACCGCGGAGCTTTCGGCCGGGAGGAAGTGCGGGGCGATCTTATCGAACTTCGCCCGCCCGCGCGGGGCGACGGGGGCCAGCAGGGCGACCCACTCCCGGAACAGCTTCGGGGAGACGCGGGCCGTCACGGGTCGAGTCGGTCCGTCGCCCTTCGGGCGAAGCTCCAATGCGACGCCGGACTCGGTCATCGCCAAGGCCAGGGGGGCCAGCAGGTCGCCGATCACCCGACGGGGCTCTCCGCCGGCCGCGGCGACTGACAGGCCGACCCGCCCCTCGCGGACGTTGCCGGAGCCAGGAATGACGGCGAGGCCCAACGCCCGCCGGTCCCGGAGTCCCTCGGCGTCGCCCCGCTCCGCCCCCACGGCCGGCCGGCGATGGTTCTTCGCCCGCTCCAGCAGGTCGCCGACCCCTTCGATCGCCATACGCAGCGGGTGCGAGACGGACACCGTCGTGACCCCCACGCTGCCGGTTACGTCCGGAAAGCCACGCCGTTCTTGGGAACCCGCCTCCGCGGCGCGCTTCTCGTACGCCTCGGCGATCGCGGCGGCCGCGGGCAGGGCCTGTTCGACGGGGACCATCGCGATCAGCTCGTCCCCGCCGGCGAACAACACGGCCCCGAGGTGATCGGTCTCCAAGGCTCGAATCAGCCCGTCCTCCGCCAGCACGTTCTCGGCAAGGACGCGGCTGAGTTCTCGGGCGCGTTCGACGCCGCCCTCACGCGCCTCACGCTCGAGCCGCTCCCCCATCTTGTCCGCGTCGGCTCGGATCAAGGCGACGGGCGGGCAGTCGCCCAGCGGGGCCCCGGCAGCCTTCGCGGCGTGACGCAGCCCGTCAAGCGTCTTCAACAGTCCGCCTGGGTCGTCGTCGCCGGCGCCGTCCCAGCGGTCGGGGAACAGCCACCCGCCGTCCAGCCGCAGGAACCGACGGGCCGGCCCGTCGGCGTCGGCGCCAGGCACGTCCGCGTGCCACGGAGACACATGACGGCCGAGCGGCTCGCCGGTGATCGCCCGCCGAGCGTCGACGGCCGCGACGAACCGGTCCAGCGCCTGCCGCAGCTTCTCCGCCTCGTCCGTTCCCTTCGCCGCCGCCTCGGCGACCCGCCGCTTCGCCGCGGCCAGGGCGACGGAGTGGGTCGAGGGGAACCGCAGATACGATTCCTCCTTGGTGTGATCCCACCGCCGAGCCTCCGCGGCGTCGTCGCGATCTTCCGCGGCCTTCTTGAACTTCGGAGCGATCGCCCAGACCGGAGCGAAGCGTTTCGTCAGGCAGACCGCACACAGTCGTTCACGGCCGTTCGGATCCAGGCGGGCGCGGATCACCCGGGAGGCCTCGCCGGTCCCAATCTCACCCCAGACCGTGGCCGTCCAGAACGCGGTCGCCTCCTTCACGGTCTTCCCCGGCTCCCCCATCTGCTCAAACTCGCCGCACAGCGTGCACTTGGGCCGGTCGTCGCCTCGGTAGACCGCCGGCCGGCGGGCCGCCTTCGCGGCGGCTGCGTAACGGTGCAGGGCGTGCAGGGCCGCGGCGTCGCCCCCCTCGCCGACCGCGGCCCACGACCAGCCGATCGTGAACCGGGACTTCAGTTGCTCCGACCACTTCTCCAACTCCCCCTCCCGGAAGAGCCCGGCGGAGAGCAGTCCGTTCCGCACCTTCTCCCCCGCGTCAAGCCACCAAGCCCGACCGGCCCCGGCGACGTCCTCGCAAAACGCGACGACCGTGGTGGGGGCATTGTCGTCGAACCGCGCGGTGACCTCGTTCGTCACCCGGGGCCGGTGCGGGTGCTTGGGCGCGCTATCCTCGAACGCCCCGGCCGGGAAGAGGATTTCCCCGCCCCGTTCCCGCGCCGCGTCGCACAGGGCGAGCGTGAGGTGGGACAGCACGAGACTGCCGCTCCATATGTCCTGCGACTTGCGGGCTTCGCGGATGAAGCGCTGAACCGGGCTGACGGCGAACTGGGCGAGGACGGGCAGCGGATCGACTTCGGTTCGGGGCGAGACGCCGGCCTTACGCCGCGGAGGGTTCCGCACTGACGCCGCCCCGGGATAACTGCGGACCGTTTTCCGGAGGTCCCGGGAATACGCCCGGGGGCGGCGGGGATCAACCGTCGCCGGAACCGGGTCCCGCCGTCGACCCCCGCCCGGCCCGGGCGAGATCGCGGACGGCGGCCAAGTCGACCGCCTCCGCCACCTCAAACGCTGGCGGCACCGATCCGGGGACAGGCCGCAGCCGAACGACCGGCGGAAAATACCCGCACCGCCCGTGCAACTCCGCCAAGACCGCGCAGGCGGCCGGCGCGAAGCCGGGGGGAACCAGCAGGACCGGTTCGGTCTGCCAGTCCCGACCGGACAGCCCCGCCCCGTCCACCGCCGCCCGGACCTGCGGGGCCAGCGGGCGGGCGTGGTCCAAGTGCAGCGGGAGTTCGCGGACCGGTTCCGCCGCCTCGCCGACGAGGTCCCGCAGGGCCCTCCGCTGGGCTTTGCTGAGCGGGTGGGACAGGTTAACGATCAAGGGGCCTTCCGGACGGCGGCGTGACGCGACGCCGCAGCATAGACGGGCCTGACGCCGACATCATTTTCGCGCACTCAGGCTCACTTATAGGACGAGCAGACTAGGGCGAGAGCACATGTGAAGAGTTCTCGGCCAGGGGGCGGACGCGGAGGTTCTTGCCAGGAGACAGGTGATTTCGAAACCTGGTCAGTCTGATCAGGAAACCCCCGCTTCCGGCCCGTTTGACCACTTTCAACGCAACGGAGCGGGCGCGAACGCGACGGTCCGCGACCGGGTGCGAACGCTGGAACGTGTCTGAAAGCCCTGTAGGATCCGTGGCTCGCCCCTTCACCCAGCGGTGAGACGCCTCCTTCCCCCGGCGGACGCGACGGGCAGATTCTATGAATACATGCCGCAGCCGATCAGCTGCCCTCGAAGTAGGAGACTTTGAGCGATTCCGTGAAGGACGTGACCCGCCTGGTGACTATTCCGAGTGCTTTGGCGGTCTGGGATTTTGCCCCTTGGCGAGGTTCGTCTCACCTTCGGCTGGCGGGTGAGCCCCCGAAATCACTGCCCGTATTCAGCAGCCTCGAAGGCGTTCCGCAGTATATTCCCGAGGCAGCGGCGAGCCGTTCGACCAGAATCATTGTCGGCGCTCGCCGTTGCGGCGGAAGCAGATAGCACTCAGGTTACAGGTCGTCGCCGCCGACGCGTCCGGACGGCAGGGGGCGCACTGGTGGACCTTCCGCGGCACCGCCCGAATCACCTCCTGCCGGCCGTCCGAGAATCCTGGCGTCGCGCATCTGCCGGCCGATTCCCGCGGCGGCGTCGCTCACGCCCGGCAGGTAGACGGCCATGCCGTAGGCCCATGCCCCGTCCTCGTCGAACCAGCTTTTCACGTCAATTCCGGGCGGAAGAGCTCCGCTCCGGGCTCCGCGGTAAGTGTCGGTGACCTTCATTGTCGCGAGGAACGACTCCCGGGCCGCATCCAGCTTCTGCTCGCCCGCGGCGTCCGGGGCGAGCGGATCGTTTTCAGTCGCCGCTTCGAACTCCTGGTATTGATCGGAGTAGCTCTCCAACACCTGTCCCTCCCAAGCCGTCTTGTCCCCGATGATGAGTCCGCACAATGCGTCTTGAGCATAGGCGCGGGCGACCTTCTGCGCCGTCAGCTTCATGCGAGCCGTCATCGCGGGGCTGCGGCTGTCGCGGACCACCGACGACCCGAAGCCGATGAACGCGACCTCGCCCGTGCTCGGCACGGTGACGATCCGCCCGCCGACCGGCGGCACAAGGCCGGATTTCACCTCAGTGAGCACTTTCTGCAGCCCGTCCCGCAGCGAGGTCGCGTCGACCTGCCCCGACGAGGGGCGTTCAAACTGCCCCCGCGTTTTCGGCGTCGTGATGATGCTGACGTAATACAGCCCCTCTTCGGGCCGGTTCTGAACCTCATAGGTGATGAAGCCCCGCAACATCATGTCCACCGACTGCGAGAGCGAGATGTCCGTGGAGGTCTCGAAGTTGGTGACGCCGCCGTCGGCCCGCTGAATATCCTCAAGGCTTTCGCGGAGCTCTTCTTTGCTCTCGTTCGAAAGCCCGCCGAGATAGGCGGCGAGATTCTTCTTAGCCATCGCAAACGCGACGACCGCCGCGTTGCGCTGCGACAGTCGGGTGGCGGTGGCGTTCGGCATGGTGCGATAGGTCCCGACCCCCGTCGCGACCACGCCTAGGCCGCTGGGGAATTGAATGAGCGTCGTGCCGATCTCCGGGTTGGCGGGGTCGGCCCCCTCGGACTCAATTTCCTGCTTGTTGTGCTGAACCGCAGCGTTTGCGGCGTCTTGACCGGTGGCGGCGGTGACCGTGTCGGCCCGCTCGTCCACCTCGACCGCCGAGGGTTGTGCGATCTTGGGCGAGCCGCCCTCGGCAGGCGCGAGAAAGTCGTCGACCCCCGGTCCCTGGGCGGCGGCGGACGCCGCGGACGCGAGGATGAGGGCCGCGGTTAGTCGCGGGCGTGAGGCGGAGCGCAAAGCGGGAATCATGGGCGAGAGTTCTCGTCGACGGGGGAAGAAGAAAGAATGCGGACGGCGGGCGGCTCCGGGTGGGGCCGCCCGTCGGTCCGGGTCGTTTGGAGTCGCTCGGAGGCGAGCGTGAACGCCTCGCCGGCGAGATCGTCCGCGTCGGGTTGCTTGTCGGCGAGCAGCGCGTCGCCGAGGCGCTCGAGCGAGGCGGAGTCCGCGTCGACGCGGCCGAGCAACATGCGACCGGCGGCGAGGGCGTCGTCGATGCGGCCGGCGGCGAGGAGGCACCGCACCGCGTCGACCTCCGCCCCGGGGCCGGAGAGATCGAGCGTGCGGAGGTGGTCCCGGATTCGCAGCCCCTTCTCCCACTCCCCCGCGTCGGCGGCTGCGGCGAGCCAGCGGGCGAGTGCCTCGCCGTAGGCCGTCCGCATCAGGGGGAGGACCGGCGGGCGGCGAACGGCGGCGAGCACCGCGTCCGCGTCCGCGGTGATCAGCCCCACGACCCGATCGTCCTGAACGGTCGTCTGGTGCAGCGTCTCTCGGGCGAAGCCGGTGGTCTCGATTCGTCCGGAGACGGAGAGCGCGGCGGATCGCAGCGCCGCTCGATCGGTCAGATTCTCCGCGGCGAAGGCGCGAGCCAGGGTCTCGCCCGCGAGCAATTCCGCCGCGACGCGGGCGTGGACCGTGCGGACAGCCGCGGCCTTCGCCAGCGGGCCGCCGGAGGCCGGCAGGGACCGGACGGCGACAGCCCACAGGAAGTCGCCGCTGCGACCGGAGGTCGCGGCGGTCCGGCCCGGTTTGGGGGCGAGCGATTCCGCGGCCGCCAACGCCTCCGCCGGATGGTTCGCTCCGAGCCCCGCGTCCTCGATGGGCAACTGGAGCGTTCCAAGACTGGCGAGCGTGAGGAGCGCCGTGCTAATTGCCATACCGCACCTCGCACCGGGCGGACTGGACGGCCTTCATCTCGTCCAAGCTCAGAGTCAAGTCGCGGACGAGCGGCAGATCCGAGCGATAGGAGAAGTCGCTGGTGCCATGTTCAAGAAGGACCGGCCCCAGCCAAAGCAGATTAGCGTGAGGGAGATAGTCTCGTTCGGCATCTTCATACGCCCAATCCACAACACGCGGTTCGCTCGACCCGTAGAGCCGACCTACGGAAGCCGCCGGCGATCCAGAAAAGTAAATGCTATAACTTCCGATGCGGAACTCGACCGGGAAACGGTCGACCATGATCTCTCGCCCGTCGGAGTTGACCAAAGATAGCTTCCCGCTGCCCATCCGCCGCGAAATCTCCGTTAAGGCGGGGCGGACAGCGGCGTCTAAGAGATAGGTGCGGCATTCCAAGCGATCCCCCCGCAAAGAACGATTCACGACCAACGTAACAGCCACGGGCGGCGCCGACGGGAGGTCCCGCCGCTCTACTCTCTCTGGGAACACCTCTTCAATACCATCCGCGAATTCCTTATGTCGATCGGTGACATTAAAGAATCCCGGATGAAATCGTTCCTCCGAGTTAAACGTCGCCACGACTGTCGACTCCCGTGTCCGCGTCGCCAGTTTTTCCAGGACAGGCCGGAGGCGTCCGACGAAGTTGTCCCAAGCTTCAAGATCCGGCCGCACTACCACTTCGAAGCGGACCGTGACCTTATTCGCCTCCGCATCCTTAGAGATGATCATCGGCTCACCACGAACTTCAGCAGTCATGACGCTTTGGGGAAACCCCTCGAACGCCTTCTTGATCAGCGCCGCGGCAGTCTGCTCGGCCTCCAACTGCGTGATCGCCTCGGCGAACATGCCCGACCCGTCGACCTCCCGGACGGTGACGTTCGCCGCTTCCAAACGCGCGACCAGCGAACGCCGCTCGACCACCGCCCGCAGTCGTACTCGGACCAGGCCGCCTTCTGCGTTCTGCGACAAGTCGTCGTAGGTCTTGATGAAGCCGGGGCTGTGGGTGAGCACCTCGTCGGAGATCAATTCGTCGTTGCGAACGATCGTTTCGGCGTCCACCACCGTCCCGACGACCTGCCGGACCGCTTCCCGAAACGCGTCTTTGCGAGCCTCGTCGACGTTTAGGCCGACGCCCTCCGCAATCACCACGTTCGTTCCGTCAGAGCGAGCGTCCCCGCCGGAAAGGTTCATCGGTGTGGCGGAGTCGGGGCGGCGGTCGTTGAACCGGACCGCCCCGGAGGTCGCCGCGGCGGGAGTCGCGGCCGGCTCAGCACCGCTCGTCCCGCTGGCGGAGGCGAGGAGACTGTTGGCCGACGGCCCCGCGAACGCCGCCGGAGACTCTGAAACGGTCGCATCTGACAGGAAGGCATCGACGTCCGGACCCGCGGTGAGGACCGTCTGGGCATCCCCGTCGGCCCCCGCGTCGGCGAGTTCAACCGACGCATCCTGCTCCTCGGCACCGGCCGCCGGATCGTCCAGGATCTCCGACTGCACGTCGCCGAGCGGCGGTACGATCGAGGCGAGCAAACCCTCCTCCGGCGTGAAACGTTCAGCCAGCGCCAACGGGGCGAGGCCGAAGATCGCTAGGAGGATGGCTGTTTTGGAGAGCCACGCGGCGGTGCTGGCGCTTCCCTCGCCCACCGTTCGTTGCCCGCCCAAGAGATACGCGCCGCTCCGCCGGACCATGAAGAACGCGAAGCAGAGCGCTCCCGCAGCGGCCAGACCCACGGCGGCGACCGTCAGTCCCCCAATGCCCAGCACCGGCTTTGCGAGACTTAAGGCCGGAAGGACCAACACGCCTAAAAGAGCTGCCGGCAGCCAGGAGCCGGACGACCTGCCCCAATACCTCCAAAGGTAGGCGAACAGGTTCGGAGCCACTTCCTCAGTCGACTTCGGCTCCGTTGGAACCGCGTCCCCGCTACGGCGGACGATCGCCGAACAGCGAGGGCATTTGCCGGCCATCGCGGTTGGCCGCAATCGAATTTTGGCGTCACATTTTCCGCAGCGAAACACTCCAGTGGGGGCCGGCATCACGGAACTTATCGCAGCGGGGTGAGACATCGGAACGATCGACTTCGCATCGACGACCGTCAAGCAGTCCCGAAACCTACGATCGGATGAGTTCGCGCCGCCCGCGGGTCTGAGCGGTTGAGGTTATTCTGCCGGCCTGGAAAAGTCCGAGGATGCGGTCGGGGCAGCTCATCCTCTTGAAACTCACTCTGATCTGTCTTGTCTGAAGCCGGTTTGTGACCCACGGCGAAGGCATGCCGCCCGCCCGGCGGTCGATCAAAGCGGTGCAGTGATCGTTTCGTCCCGTCCCGACGGGCGGCGAAAGGTGGCGGCGGGATCGGCCAGCCCGGTACCGTCAGGACATGCCGCCCGGAAACTCGTCCTCCGAACCGCCTCCGACGCCCAACGCGGGGCGGTCCGGCCGCGGCCGGGTTCGTTGGTACGCCCGCCCCGGAGGACTCGGCGGCCAGAAGGTCGGGCCGATGCGGTCCTCCCAACTGAAGGCGCTCGCCGACCGCGGGCAGCTCACCCCGGAGGATTTAGTCAGACGGGACGGCCTGGACGGCTGGAGGCCGGCGTCGAAGGTGGAAGGATTGTTCGAGACGCCTAAATCGTCCCCGCTCCCCGCCGATCGGACCAAGGGGGAATCGGCGGGGCGGACGGCGGGCGGCCCGGTCGTCTTTGAGCAGGTCGGGCCGGCTGACCGATCCCCGGAACGCGTCCCCGATGACGGCGACGACCCCGCGGGGACCGTCGACGCGGAGGCCCCGGCGGACGCCGGACCGGGCCCCGTTGCGGCGGCGTTCTCGGGGGGCGGGCGGCTCGCGACCGGCCTGTCGGTGGTAGGCGGCTTCGTTGGCGACGTCCTCACGCCCCTCGGCCCGATCAACGGCTACCTAGCCGCGGCGGCGGCGTGCGGCATGGTCGTGTCGGCCTTCGCATACTGGCGCCTCCGGCCGACCGACCGCAGTCGTTGGGAGCGCTTGTTCCCGCAGCAGGCGATCGTGTTCTGCACGGTGTCGCTGGCGGGGTTCGGATTCTGGCTCGTCGCGGAGCAACTCGCCGACGACGATCGCGGCGTGGTGGCCGACCACGTCGCCGCCGTCGCCGCCGTTCAGAACTCCCTGCTCGACCTTCAGGGGAAGGTGGACGACGTAAAGTCGGACACCGTCGCGATCCTGGGGGAGACCCGCCGGATCGGTGCCGGGATCGAAGAGTTAGGCGACCTCGGCGGGCTCCTGAAAGACCCGAGTACGCCGGCGGAGTACTACCACAACGCCCGAGTTCATGCGCTCGAGGGGAGCTTCGGGGAAGCGTTCGACGACTACGCCCGATACGTCGAATTCAACCAGGCGTTCGTGGATCCGCTCGCGGACTATGCGGACCTGCTCCGCGTGCAGCGGGGCCACGTCGCGGCCCGCCGTGAACTTGCGGGTCTGGCGACGCGGTTCCCGGAGAACCCAGCCGTTCGGCTCGCCGCCGCCGAATTGGAAGAACGGGCGGAGCGGGTCTCCCGGCTGGAACGCCTGCGGACCGACGTACCGGACTTCGCCCCGGCCTCGCTCGCCCTGGCGGACGCGTACAGCGCCGCCGGCCAGGCCGACCGCAGCGGGGTCGACGCCGACCGAGAGCGGGAGTACCTCGCCCAGTTCTTGGAGGCGGCCGACGCCGGGGAGGTGCACCGCTGGTATCTCGACAAGCAGCGGGCGATTGCTGCCGTGAAAGACGCCCGCGGTCGGGCGACCGCCGCGGCCGGTCCCGGCGGCGGCCTCGTGACGAAGACCCGGGTGTTTCTCGGCGATAGAGGGCGGGAGGTCTGGGTGATGGACCCGGCCGTCGTCGCCATCGAGTACACCTTCGACCCAAACATTGCGGACGACCCGCCCGGCGCCGACGGATGGCGGGAGACCGCGGACCTCGTCCGCACCATCGTGTTGGCCCGCGGCCCCCTCGAAGACGTCCCTGCGGACGAGCCGGGGTGGGACGGCATGATTTACGTCCGGTTCCGCGACGAACGGGGGCAGTGGGGTCCGGTTTACCCGCTCGACTTCTACGAGGCCCGCCGGGCCCATGAGGAGCACATGCGGAAGACATTCGGCCCGAGCGGAGCACCCCATGTCCCCGAAGTGCCCGAGATTCCCAAGATGCCTTCAATCCCCTCTTTCCCCTGATTCGTCCGGCTGGGCGGCACTGGCGGACCTGCAAGGGGATCCGGCGGTTTCTTTCGGCCTTGGCGGAGGGCGCCACCTGTGGGAAGTCCCAAGTCAAGGACGGAACCTCCCCGCAACGCCCGTGAGTCTCCATTTTTGGAGGGGCGTTTTTGAACGCGGGTGGGGCGTCGGAGCGCGGGCCCGGCCGGGCCGGGGGCGTCTGAGGGCGGGGAACGGCCGGGCGTTCACGAGAGGGCTCTCGGGCGGTTCGGGGGATCGCGTGCGGCGTCCGCCGAGGCGGGCGGGCGACGCATCGCCAGGCACCTGTTGAGAAACTCGTCCGGCCGGGGGACCGGGCGTTTCAGTGAGAAATTCGGGCGCGACGCGGAAACGTCGCGACGAGGTCGCGGAGTCGGCGGTCGGTTCGGTCACTGTTCGAGATTCGGTGCCCGCGCCGCGCGAGGCGGCGTGGACCGGTCCAAATGCCACCTTGGGGAACTCGACCGCCCACGCCGGCGGGGGGCGAAGCGGGGCCGTTCGCGCGGCTCAGGCGGACGCCCCCCGGTCGAGGCGGTCGAGGCGGTCGCCGCGGCGGACGCGGGCCGGGTCGTAGCCCTCGCGCGTCTTCCACAGGCTCCAGAGCGTGCACGCCGCCTGGCGGGCGACGATCCGGCGGGCCTGCGAGCGCGGGGGCTCCTTGCTTGAGGTGGGAATGAAACAACTCGGCGAACCGGCTGGACAGTTCCGTCTGTCGGATCGCCCGTAGGTTGTGGAACGGCTTGGGCCACAACTCAAGCCCGGCCTGCTTGATGGTCCGCTTGAACTGCGTGCCGAGGTTCGCCTTGGCGTCCCCGGATCGAGATGCTCCCGCAGCTCGGGGAACAGCGGCACCGTCTCTCTCGGACGGTGGGTTCGGTGACGTTGGATTCGATCGACCAGAACCAATCGTCGGACCGATCGGACCACGCCCCAGCCCTCTCCCGTCACCGCTCCGTGACGGCGTTCGGTTATGGCGGGTCGCCATCTCCCGACGGAGCGGGGTGCGGTTTCCGGGGGGCGGGGCGGGCGTGCGGTTCTTGCCGCACTCACTCGGAGGCACCATGGAGCAGTTCGTCGGTCAGTTCCCGCGTTGCCCGAATGGCCGCCCCGGCCGGGTCGGGGTCCGTGCCCAGTTGCGGGTCGTTCCAGCCGAACGGGCACTCCGGAAACGGTCCCGGCCGGTACAGCACGTCCGGCAGAAACGCCTCGGTCCCGGGCCCGGCCAGCCAGAACTCGGCGATGCGGGCGGCCAGCTTCGGGAAGGTCGGCGGGTACTCGCCGTTCCCGATGTCGAACGCCGTGCGGGCGCCGGCCGGCGTGAGCGTCAGGTAGACGGCGCCAGGTTCCGCCCGCCACTGGAGTTCGTGAACCGCGCCCCGCACCGTGACGGGGCAACCGGTGCGGCCGTCGTGCAGCAGCAAAGCGGCGGCGAGGCGGCGGACGAACTCTCGGTCGTCGGCTGCGTCGGCGAGGTCAAGTCGGGCGATCCTCAGGGGCGGGGTCTTGGCGTCCGTGAGTTCTTCGGCGACTTCCAGCACGAGCCGCCGGCGGTTGACGAACGTCCGGAGGTCGCCGAGGGCGGCGATGGGGTTGGAGGGCGGAGGAGGCACGGATGCTCGGGAGGTCGGGCGTGGAGCGAGGCGTCGCCTGTCGCGGCCGCGGGGTAGGGGACCCTCGGGCTGCGAATCCGGGAGTCACGGATCGGGTTTCAATTCGGGGGGCCGGTCCTGGGGAGGATCGCTCGTCGGCGAATGGTCCCCCGCCCCCGCCGGCCGTGCGGGAACGTCGAGAACCCGTCGGAGAACTTCGGCCGCCTCACGGACCTGCCGCTTGAGTTCCTCCGGGTCCGGCGGGGGCGGGCGCCGGTTGGCGGGGCGGTCGTCGTCGGGATCGTTCACGGCGTCTCTCCGGCGGGGTCTTGGGTGAGGGCGGGGCGTAGGACGGTCAGGAGGCGGTCGGGGCGATTGCCGAACCCGCCGACGGTGAACAGGCCCAGACTTTCGCAAGCCCCCTCCAGGGCGTCGGGCCGGCCGGGCGCCACGGGCGGACCGAGCCGGCGGGGGGCGAGCCGCAATGCGTCGGTCCAGGTCAATTCGTCGGCGGGATCCAGCCCGTCGGCGGCGACCGTGACCGCCGCCGCCACAGTGTACCGGTCCTCGGTGCCCCGCACCTCGACCGCCCGTGCGAGTGCGGCTTCTGCGGTCGCCCTCGGGCGGGCCGGGGCGCCGTCCGCCTCAGTGCAGAGGACGGCCTGACGGGCGGAGAAGATCAGGGCGGGGAAGAAGACCGGCGGCACTTTCTGCTGCGGGCTCAGGCGGCGGACGATCGGGATGTCCGATATCTCGCCGTCTTGGACGCCGCCGGAGAGGAGGGCGGGATTGGCGGATCCAGTCGAAGGGGGCGGTGCGGAATGCACGACGGACTTCGTCGGCAGGGCGCAGCCGGCGGCACCGGGCGGTACGACGGAGCTGTGGGCGAATCGGTCGTATGCGAGGTCGGAGAGAGGTTCGACCAGGAGGGCCGGCCGGCCCGGCGCGTCGGTCAGCACGGCCATGCCCCAGTCGCGTACGGCCTGCCTGACCTCCGCGGTCGGGTCCGCCCCGGGGAGTTGGCGGACGACCTTGGCAATGCGAAGTTCGGCTTGGGGCGGCGGCTGTTCGGCCCCGGCCGGCGGGTGGGTCCACTTGCGGACGTCGGCGAGGTCGACGCAGCGAACGAGGCGGAGGACGCCCCTCCGCCGGCGCCGGGCGGGAGTGAGAACGCCGTCCGGCGTGACGAAACAGGGGGCGTACGGGGCGGAGAGGGCGGACACGGCTTCGGGGGCGGGGGCGGGGGTCGGCGGGAGGGGCGTCGGGCGACGGACAGACCCGGTGCGGGCGGGGCGGGTTCCCGTTCCCGGACGGACTCCCGCCCCGGCCGAAAAGCGAGAAGGATTCGGATCCCCCGCCTCGTGGTCCTCAATCCCCAAAAGAGGACTCGTGGCGACGTTTGCTTCGTACTGGCTGCTGAAGACGAAGGAGTTGGAACAGTCTTGGGCCGTGGCTCGGGCCGTGGCCCGAGAACTGCGGCCCGCCGAAGCGACGGCCCGCGCCGCGGCCGAGGACGGGGCGATGGAGGCGGGCACCGCGTAGCGGCCCCCATCCCGGTCTCGACCGACCGAAGGGCCACCTAAAGGTCGTGATGTCGACCCTTCTCGGCGGAGGCGGGAACGTGTTCCCCGCCGCCGGCGGCCGGCGGGGCGCTGTCCCCGACGCGGTCCACAGCCCGCCCCGCCAGTTTCACCGCACATACGCTCACGACGATTAAGCCGATCACCGCCACGATCGCGATGACCGCGGTCCCCGCCCCTTGAACGGACAGGCGGTTCGTCCCGGAGTTCACGCTGACGCTGGCCGGCTCCGACCCGGCCGATGGTTGTTCGTTCGTGCCGCTCATCGCCCCGCCTCCTCCCGCCGTTCCGCCGCGCTCTTCGCCCACCCCCGCATCCGGTAGAACTTCCGCGAGAGAGCCGCCGCGCTCTCGTAGCCGAGCAGGCAGGCGACCTCCTGCACCTGCGCGCGGGCGACCGAGTCCTTCCAGCCGTACCGCTCTCGGAGCCACTTCCGCTCCTCGTAGACGAGGTTGGCGGGGCAGTAGACCAGCTTGTAGGCCACGACGCTGCGGCGGCTGACCTTCTTCGACCGCTTCAGGTGACGGAGGATCTCGCCGGATGCGAAGTCCGTTTCTTTCGCGCAGCGATGCAGGTACGCGCTCGCCGCCGTTTTGAGCAGGTAGTTGACCGCGTGTCGCTCGGCCCGCCGGTAGGACGGCTTGAAGTTCTTCAGCATCCGGTTCGCCAGCAGCAGCGTGCTCTGGGCGGAATAGGCCGCGAAGCCCGACCGGTCGCCGTAGTGCAGGTTCGACCGGTCCGCCTCGGACCGCCGCACCAGCTTGTCGATCTGGCGGTCGAAAGCCCGCTCGTCGCACGTCAGCACGACCGCATACTCGAACGGCCTCAGCTGTTCGTCGTAGCCGGCCTCGTCCACGACCTTCCCGTCTTCGATCCAGTCGCGGGTCGTTCGTCCGTCGTTCTTCTTCACCCAGCGAGCGAGGAACTCTCCCGCCAGCACCGTCGTCAGATACCGGTTCCGGAGCGGCTCGGGGAGATTCCGCCCCCGCTCCCGCAGCCGGGCGGCGGCGGCGACGAGCACCGCCTCGGGGTCGAACCCGTCGCGGCGGAGCCAGCCGACGATCGGGCCCAGCATGGGCTGGAGGACGAGCAGCGAGGGGACGAGCGGCGGGGCGCCGCGGGCGAGAGTCGTGGTCATCTTCGGGGTCTCCTGAGGCGCCGCGGCGGTCGCGATTTTTTCGAGGCGAGCCGCGGGATTGGCAATACACCTGACAGGTAGAAATCTCCCACTTACCCGGTTCCGCGACTGCGGCGGCCCGTCGGGAACTGGAGGATCGTCGCCGGTCCCGGTTCGGGGATGTCGGCCGCCGGCGACCGGGTTGAACGGAGCCGACTCGCGAGGACGGACCCGTCCGATTCGTCGGGGCGGGCGCCGACGACATCGAAGAACGTCATCCGCCCGGAATGTTCCGCGAGGACATGGCCGCTTCGACAATCGCGACGATTCCAGCGCGCAGTGCGGGCGAAAGTCTTGGCCAAGCCGCGACGACGGCGGCGAGACCGGCGTCTGGCTCCGCTGCGCCGGATTCCGCGCCGCCCACTTCCAAGGATTTTGTTTTCACTCCTGTTTTACAGGGATAAACTGAGTCAGCCCGAGGTCCTGGTCGGGGATCTCTTTGAGCCGGCGGTGAATGGCGCCGGGCGGTTCGAAGGGCGGTGAAACAGGGGTTTTGCCGCCGGGGCGCGGTTCTGTGCCGTTCAGCGACGCTCTGGGCGACGTTGGGTTTTGCGTTCTCCGTGCGCAGGAATTGGCGTCGCTCTCCGAGACGCGGAGGGCTTCCGGGCCGACGGCATCCGCTTGTGCCGAGCGCCGAGGTTCGTCTTTGCATCGACGGCACGGGGCATGATCGGCTCCGTAGTGTCCACGTCTTCGGGGTCGAGGTACCCGCCGATCTCCTCGGCGATCGCTTTCGGCGAGCCCGACGCGGCCGCTTCGGCGGCTTCGGGTTCCCGGTAGCATGTCGGCGACGATCTCTCGCCGCCCGGCCGCCGATCGACCGCTCCCCGTTCCCCCGACCCGACCGCCGCCCGATGGCTCTCCGCACCGCGCTCGCCCTGACCGCCGCCGCCTCGTTCTGCTGCTCCGCGTTCGCGGACGACGGGCCGGCCGGCCCGGTCTCCCTGTTCGACGGGAAGACCCTCGACGGCTGGCACGCCGACGTGCCGGCCGCGGACGGCAAGCCGGAGACGAAGCCCTCCTTCGTCGTCCGCGACGGGATGCTCGTCAGCCTCGGCTCGCCGAACGGGCACCTCATCACCGACAAGACGCACGAGAACTACCGGCTGGAGGTCGAATACCGCTTCCCCGGCAAGCCCGGCAACTGCGGGGTGCTGGTGCACGCCTCCACGCCGCGGGCGCTCTATCAGATGTTCCCGCAGTCGATCGAGGTGCAGATGAACCACCAGCACGCCGGCGACTTCTGGTGCATCGAGGAGGACATCGCCGTGCCGGATATGGTCGAGCGCCGCGGCCCCAAGGAGAACTGGGGGATCAACGGGAGCAAGGCCCGCCGGATCCTCAACCTGACCGACGGCTCCGAGAAGCCGCTGGGCGAGTGGAACCGCATGACGATCGAGTGCGTCGGCGACGAGGTGAAGGTCTGGGTCAACGGCGACCTGGTGAACCACGGCCACGACTGCACCGCCGCCAGCGGTCAGATCGCGGTGCAGGCGGAAGGCTCCGAGGTGGAGTTCAAGAAGCTCCGGCTGACGCCGATCAAGTCGCTGAGCGAGGAGGCGCCCGGCCAGCCCGCCGCGGCCGAGTGAGCCGCGACGTTCGTCGGGCCGCGCTTTAATCCGTCCGGCGGCCGACGTTCAGCACGGCGTTCGAATTCCCGGGGACAGACAGCGCCGTCCCCGGGCTTCCAGTTCTCCAGATTGACGGCGACCAGCGTGCCGTCGCCCGGATTGACGACGAACGGGCGGTCCCGCGTCGGTTCGGTCGCCAGGTCGTGATGACCGAAGCGCCCGTCGACGGCATTGTCCCCGACGGCGATCTGGTGAGTCGCGGCGGCGTCGGAACGGTCGCGGTCGCCGTTGGGGTCGAGGTCGACGAGCGTCAGCTCCTCGTCCCCCTCCGGCTCCGCGTCGTCGAGGAACACCGCCGCGAGGCGCTCGCGGCCGACGCGGAACGGCGTCGGCGGGCTACGGCGTCGGCGTTGCGGCGCCGACGCGGTACAGGCGGGTTTCGGTGCGGAGCAGAAAGCCGCCGGCGACCGGGGCGGCGCCGTAGACGAACGGGCCGTCGTAGCCGCCGGCGCCCGGCCGGCCGTCGCTCTCGTCGTCGGCTCCCGCGCCGTCGGCAGGGGGTTGCGGGGGAGCCTCGGCCGCGGTTTCGCCCGACGCTTCGGGGGACCAGAGGCGGTTCTCGGCGAGGAGTTCGAAGTCGTCCGCGGCGGCCAGCACGGCGCATTCGCCGCCGCGGCCGAAGCAGTACACGCGGTCGCCGGCGCCGATCGGCGTGGCCCAACTTTCAAAGCCCAGCCGGCCGCGGTGGAGCAGGTCGCCGGTCTCCGCGTCGAAGCAGGCCAGCACGCCCACGTTGTTCAGGTAATAGCACCGCCCGCGGTGGACCAGCGGGCTGGAGTAGTGGCTCAGCGTGCGGTTCGCCCGCCAAAGGAGTTCGGCGGTCCAGTCCCCCGCCGGCGTGCGGCTCACCTCGACGCAGCAGTTCGACTCCTGTGCGGCGGCCACGTCCGTGTTTCCGCGGCCGGGTTTTGCCCCGACGTACACCCGGTTCCCCACGACGACCGGCGAGGGAATTGTGTTGCCCGTCAGCCCGTCGAGGCTCCACAATTTCGCCCCCGTCGCCGCGTCGTAGCCGTCGACCGAGCCGTTCGAACTGCACACCACTTGGGCAGTGCCGGCGATCTCGGCGACGACCGGGGAGGTGAAGCTCGTCCGCGGCTCCCGCTCCGCAGTCCAAGCCGTTTGTCCGTCGGCCTTGGAGACCGCCAGCAGCAGCGACGGGCCGCCGTGGTCCAGTTGCAGAAGGAGGCGCTCGGCGTCCTGGGCGGGGCTGGTCCCGAGATCGTGGTTGTTCTCGAAGGGGCCGAACTCCTCCCACAGGTTCCGCCGCCAGCGCTTCGTGCCGTCGGGGGTGAGAGCGATCAGATCGCCGGAGGCGAAGAAGGCGACCACGCCGGCCCCGTCCGCCGCCGGCGTGGGCGCGGCCCGGCCGTGCATGAAGTCGTTCGGGCTGGTGCGGGCGGCGTCGAACCGCTGCGTCCACAGCGTCTCGCCCGTCGCGACGCTCAGGGCGGCGACGCCCACGGCCTCCTTGTTCGGCCCCTCCACGAAAGTGACGTAGGCCCGGTCCCCGAACACGACCGGCGAGGACTGCCCCACCCCCGGCAGCTCGACCGACCACGCCACCCCGTCCTCCGGGGACCAGTTCAACGGCAGATCGGCGGCGTCCGCGACGCTGGCGCCGCCGCCGCGAAAGTCGGACCAGGACCCGTCCGCCGCGTGTGCGGTCGTCCCGCAGCAGGCGAGGACGAGGACGGCGCCGGAACGGGCGAGAGCGGGCATTGTTGTTTGCGGTTCAGGAATGTGGACCGGCCGCCGACGGGCGGGGGCGGCGAACAGATTGACCAGATGGGCGAGCACAAGCAGCCCGCCGCCGAGGGGCGTCAGGAACGGGACGGCGAAGCGAACGACCGCGGCGGCCGGGCCGTCCTCCGGCGAGGCAATCGCGGTCGATTGGCAACAGGCGGCCGAGCAGGCTCCGGCCCCGCCCCCGGCGGCCTCGCCCGCGGAGCCGTCATTCAGCAGCGACGGGACGGCGACCCCCGCGGCGAGCAGCGAGACCCCGGCCGCCGCGATCCACGGAACCGACCGCCGCCCGTGCCGCCGCACGCCCGAACGCATCGACCAGAACGCCGCCCCCGCGCACAACGGAAGCAGCACAAGATGCGCCGCCTCCCCGCCCAGCCACGACCCGCCGACCGCCGGCGCCGCGGCGATCAACAGCGGCATGGCGGCGCAATGAATTCCGCACCCGACGGAACAGACGATGCCGAACAGGTCCGTTGGGGCGTGACGGCAACAGGCTTCTTCACAGGGATCGGCAAGGTTCGGAGCGGCGGCGAGCGACATGGGATCGCGGGAGTGCGGGGGGGAAACGGAACGAACAGGGAGCCGCGGAGCGGGCGACGGCGTGAACGGCGGCCGGCCGGCGCCCTCAGAACTCGTCGATCACTTCGCCGCCGTTGCGGCTGAACAGGGCCCGCCAGGTCTCCTGCCGGACGCCCTCCGACACGCCCCGGGCGCTGCCGTCCAGCAGCAGGACGTTGACCGACCCCGGGTGGGCGCTGCGGGCGCCGATGAGACCGCTCCCGTGGTGGGCGACGTCCGGGACGTCGTTGTTGGGCGTGAGATAGCCGTCGACGTAAACGTTGTAGCCCAGCCCGCGGATCCAGGAGACGGCCCGCCCGCCGTCGAAGGAGGTCGCCGAGCCGGCGGCGGCGTACAGGGCTTCGCCGGTCGGGCCGCCCGGCGCCCCGCCGATGCTCGGGCGGGCCATCTGCCGTTGGGCGTCCAGCAGTTCCGTCGTGCGTTCGCCGCGGCGGCCGAGCAGCGTCTCGGTCGCCACGAGCGTCTGCGTGGTCCCGTCCCGGGCGGAGCGGAAGCCGGTGTGCGACCCCCGCCAGAACAGGCCGTCGGTGTCCGGATTGCTTTCGTAATAATTCTTGCCGACGCCGGAGCCCACGTTCAGGAAGTAATTCGTGGCGGCCCAGACGTCGCCCTCCTCGTCGGTGAACAACGGCGGCTCCCCGTCGCTGGGGCAGAGGAACGTGGCGACCACGGTCCCGGCCGCCTCCCGCTGCGGTTCGTTCAGCTTGGTCGCGTACGCCGGCAGCGCCGGATCCATCAGCGGGTCCTCGAAGGAAATCGACTTCGAGAGCGGCTCCGCGTCGAGGT